>JAOUFU010000108.1 GCA_029858035.1 Phycisphaerae bacterium | reverse complement strand
GATAATAATCCCGTTCCCGACAGCGACCCGCCACCGGAGCTTGACTGGGACCTGTGGTTGGGACCGCTTCGCTGGCGGCCATATAACAAGAGATATTGTCACGGCGTCTTTCGTTGGTTAATGGAATCAGGCGGAGGCCAGATACGCGACCGCGGAGCACACGTGATGAGTTGTGCAATGTGGTGGATGGGTGCCGATGGGACGGGCCCGGTTTCTATCGAGGCGACCGGTACCGCACCGACAAAGGGCCTGTGGGACAGCGCTATATTGATGGAGGTGACATATACCTTCAAGAATCCCGATTGGACGTTGACCTGGACGCAAATGCCCAATGATAAACTGCCGAAGGCGGAAGAGAGGACCGGCAAGGAGCCGGGAGGCAGAATCAGCCGTCCCGGTTACGGTGCCATTTACCGCGGCGACAAGGGCGAGTTCATCCACTGGGGCGGCGACGGCGGTACGTGGGCCGAGAAGAAAGCACGCGAATGGGAGCCGCCTGCCGGCGCGAAGGATGTGTATAAGAGCCCCGGGCACAAGGAGGACTGGTTCAAGGGTATCAAGACGGGCGCCAAGACCATTATGAATATCGAGGCCGCAGTCGGCGTGGCGAACCTTTGTGTGCTGGGCAACCTCTCCTTCATTTATGGCCGGAAGCTCAACTGGGACCCGGCCAAACAGGAAATAGTCGGTGACGAACAGGCCCGACGAATGATGGGCCGGCCTCAGCGCCACCCGTATCACCTGTAGAGAATCCAGTGGTTTTTTATTGTGAATGTAGTACGGCTCACTTGGCGTTTAGGCGATATTCGTACATTGTGTATCCGACCTCACGGCAGGCCTTTATGGTTTCGGGGTAAGGTTTGTCGCAGATATCGATGAAACCTATCTGGTAGTTCTCGCCGTCACCTCGGCCGGTCGTGGCCTGGTCCTTGTACTGGAACCAGTGTGTGCCTACGATATACGGATTGCGGAGCGCTCCCTGGATATAGCTTTTGTACTTGTCTGCGCGGTCCTGCTGGTTGGCGGTTTTCCTTAATCCCGTGTGAAACATGCCGCGGTCCAGCGCGCCGAAGTGGAACTCACCGATGATAACCGGCATGTCGATATCATCAGGCAGGCGGTGATTTTCTACACTGTAACTGTAACGGTTGTAGCTGACGATATCGCAGAATTTTGTTGCAGCGAGGGCGGCACGGTCGTTGACCCATGCGAAACGGCAGCCCATATATAGCTGGTTCGGGGCGATTTTTTTGCACTCTTCGCGAATGATTTTGAAATAGGTCTCTGCGATTTTGGTATAGAAAGCGGTTAAGTCATCGTGGGCCTTCTTTTTATCCGGCGTCTGGGTGGATAGCAGCAAATCATCCCAGGTTTTGTGGTTCGTTCCCCAGGCATTGTTCAACTTGTCTATCGACTTGTACTTTGCCTTTAGGTCCTCGGTGAATACCTTCTTTGCGGGCTGGTCGGGCGGGGAGATAAGAGCGGCTATGGCAAGGGATGTCTCATCGCCCCATGAAAGCTCATTATGGACGAAGTAGCCGACACACCAGGGGTCACCGGCTGAGGTGTCCTTTTCTCCTTCCAATCGGCTGCGCAGCGACTGGCGGAAGCTCGGGTCAAAGACGTCATAGAACTTTCCCCAGTAACCCTGCGAGCCTTCCATGTTTCTGGAACTATAGCTGATTGTCGCCACGTAAGGTGTTTTGCGTACAGCATAGATTTTGGAGTCCGACCAGTTTGCGATGGTGTTGAGGCCCCAGCTTTTCAGTCGCCGGTGTGTGATATCGGCGAATTTCTGCTGCCACTCCGGGCCGTACTTGCGCAGGAAGTTGGCCTGGCTGAAATCGTAGGTTCTATAGGGTGAATGGTCTTTGTAATAGCCGTGCGGCGCCCAGCCTCCCCGGCTGTAGAATGTTGAAAAAAGTGAATCGGTTTTCGGTAAATTGAAATAATAGTGCTCGCGGTCTGAGATGGGTGTGGCGTTTGCGCTGCCGACGCAGTCGATTCCATGCGACCAGAAAAGTCGGCCCTCCGGGTCGACGAGCCACCACTTGCCCTTGTATTTTTGCACTCGGAAGAAGCCGGTGGCTTTGAGTTTCGGCCCGGCGGTCCAGCCGCCGTATTTATTGCGGTCAGCCGGGGCGGGGTTGGCCGCAAGGTCTTTTTCCTCAGCTTTGCCGTGGGCGATTAATTCCTCTTGAGAATGTGTTTTGCCCGGCCAATCCTTGTGGATGAACTGGCCGAACTCGTCAATGAATGGGAAAAAAGTTTTTGTCTCTATTATTTTTACGCAACCGCCGGCAAGGATGTTGTCGATTTCAAAGATATGCTCGGTGCCGGGCCTGGTGACGAACAAAAGCAACTGGGTGACATTTGAGGCATCCAGCCTGCCTTGTTGTGCAGGTCCTTGGCGCATACCAATCAATTCAACCGGTTCGGAGAGCTGATATTCAGTAGGATAGAGACGTACCGTCAGTGTTTCTGCTGAATTCGGAGTAAGAGTGATACTATCGGTTACGCAGTTATTTCTGCCATCGGCGCCGGGATTGTCCACGCGGCAAGAGACAGTGACCGGTTTGGCGTCGACGTTTTTGATGTCGACGGTTATATATTCGTATTTTAATAAGTCCCACCTGCCTGCCGGTGCTTTGAGTGTGATGCCGGGCCAATTCTGTTTTGTGCCTGTTTCAATACGAAGTGTGCCGTCCTGTGAAAGATTTACTTTGGCATCACTGGCTATGACTTTGTTGGTATCAAAGCCCTTGTCAAAACTAAAGAGTGTGAGCAATTGAGCCTGCTCCCCGGCGTGCAGAGGGAGGGTCGCAACAAATAAAATCGATGCCAGAAATAGCACGGTAGAGTTAGTCTTATTCATTATCTTCTCCTTGTATGCTTTGGTTAGGGATTCGGCCTACCTATTTTTCCGGATTCCGCGTCAGAAGGTACCACATAGTTTGATATTTCGGCTCCAGTTTCAGAACGCCCCGGCCATTCTGGTAGGAGACGGGAACTTTGTGCTTTGTTAGTCCATCAGGGCCAAGGGCTTTACATGTCCATTGGCCCTTAGGTAGAACCAATGTCCCTTCGACCGCTTCGATTTGGACAGGTGGGCCGCCCCAGTTTCGGCCGACAGTACGGCGGTCCTCGGAAAATTTCATACCTGTATTTTCACAGCGCCCACAGGCGGTTACCAGAATTTTTCGGCTTTGATTTAGTTTTGCTTTGTCCAACGGTGTTATCGTCACTGCAGCAAACTCCGGCTTTGTAACAGAAAGCTGATCGTTGGCAGACTTCTCGAACCTTTCGGCGTGGCCGGTATAGACCCATGCTCCCTGGCTGCTTGCTGAATATAGACCTTTGCCGTTTTCAACAGACCAATCGAGTTTCGATGTTTCTTCAATACCTCCCTGCCCGCCGTAGCCGGCAATCGCTGATACTATCTGCTTTTTGAGTAAATCCTGCCAACCGATTTTCGCCTTTTCGGCCAGGAGACCGAACATATTACGGTCATACTTGAGGTGTAGCTTTGCGAGGTCTGTAACGATATCCAAAGACTTAGTTAATGAAACACAGGAAAATTCATTTAATTGGGCAATGCCAATATTTGGGGGAGCAATCCCAGGTCCGGCATCGCGGAAGAGAGCGGCGCCGGCCCGCATAAAGCCCCACTTTGCGGGATTGGTGTCTATGTCGAAATAGCTGTTGAGGTTTTCTCGATACCAGTCGTCCGAGCTGTGACTATATGTATATAGCCAGATGCCGTCCCAATCCTGTGCTGCCGCGAAGGACGCTATCATAGGCACACACTCAGCTTGTGAATCGAGAGGGGCGGGATGGTTGTATTCACTGACAGTGAAAGGCTTGCCGAGGAGACGTTCGGCGGCCAGGCGAAACAAAGTTGCCTCGGCGGGGTAGTCGGTCATTGGTTTCTGGTCGACTAACCAGTTGCCGCTGTCCCACGGCCTGCCGGGAAAGCGCGGGTGCTGCCAATATGCGTGGGCGTCGATGAAGTCCATGTCACTCTGGGCGTAGAGTCCCAGCGGCCCGAAGACGATGGTGCCGGTAACCAGCGCCTTGCAGCCCAGGTCATTCTTGATAAAGTTTCGCATCTGGTCGAAGTAGGCCTTTTCCGTCTCTGCAAGGAAACGCATGCGGTCAAGTGTGCGGGTGGGTGTTTCACTGTCGGCGTAGAGTGTAACGGAGCCGGCTTTGATTGACTCGCCCTTTTCCATGCCCACCCGTCCACCGGGCCGAAACTCGACGTTCGAAAGATATATCGGAATGTTGTTTGCGCCAAAAGAAAAGCTGATACGGGTATTCTCATCATCGGCCTTTGCAACAAAGCCGTATCGGAAGGTCTTCCAATTGTCGGTTAGTTCCACCTGCTGTGACAGCCCGAGGTTGTTCCAGGGACTATGGGCCTGGGAGACGCCGCAGCTAATCCGGCGTGACTTATCAGCAGCGGCATCAAAAGTAACTGTGTAGTACTTTCCTGCCTTGACAGCGAATCCTCCCTGGTTGAGCTGAAGATGCCATTCAGTGTCATCAGCCTTGTCAATATCAATTCGCAATGCGTCTTTGTCTTTGTAGCGAGTGCTTAACAGCGATGCCTTGCAGTCTGAATGTTGTTCGAGATTCCAGTTATTCGGAACGTTTCTGCCTGTTTCTATTGCCTGGAAGTTGCTGTTATCGAGCATGTTTTTCCCCAGTTCTTCTGCGCCTTCGGACCAGATATTACGCAGTTTCTGGTCTGAGCCGTAGCGTTTTTGTAACCAGGCATTGAATTTGTCCTGCAGAATATCCGCATAGTATGGTGGAAGCGTCCGCAGTGTCTGCTCGCTGCCCCACATAAAGAGGCTGTTCTCATTAGTGATTTCGACAATCGCCACAGCGGGGTCGTCGGCGTAGCGGAGCTTGCGATAGCGGTTGACGTGGGTCAGCAGCTCGCGGGCATATTGTTTCTGGGCATCGATGAGTGCAGGTGTAAAGATGTTAAAAATTTTATCGTATTCGCGGTTTGTCTCGGGCAGGCCCAGAAACTGACTGTGTGCCCGGCCGACGTGGAGGTTGATATTGATATAGATTCCTCGGTTGGCGAGCTGGTCGATAAAAAAGTCTAATCTATCGAGGGCCTCCGGAGCGATGGTTTTGCCGTCCTGTGCGTTCCAGAGCCCACGGGGCCACCGAGCGGTATCCATGTGGTGACAGCGGACGGCATTTACGCCGGCTGCTGCAAGGCGGGCCGCAATGAAAGGTGCATCTTCGTGGTTGGGCAGGTTTGCTCCAAACGACAGGTTTACACCCCAGAGGCGGACGGGCCGCTTGCCGCGAAAGAAATGGCTGGAGTGAGCAGTGAGGCATTCGCTGTCGGTCTTGATTGGCTCAGAAGAAGGATACGCTATCAGCGAATCGGGATTTGGCCGAGCGGGGATAACAAAGGGAGCAAAATCCTGCGCCATTACGCTGCTTGAGGCGAGCAGCATTATAGAGATAAATAATGATTGTCTAATCGTGGGTCTGGATATATTAAGTTTTTTGTTCATCATTCTCAACTCCTTATCGATAGGATTAAGCTATTGTTTTTTAGTGCTGCCGGGAGGTGCTTTTTCTTTGCAGCGATCCATACGTTTCTGCCAATCGCTTAGGTACTGCCGGCGCCACATATTGACCGTTTTTGCTCCATGGTGTCCTCCCTCGGCAAGGGCCGGGTCAGGGTCGTCAATCCACCAATTGGAGCGTCCTTTTCTCTTTACAAATCGTCCACCCCAACTTTCTTTCGTCGGGTCGTCCGGGATTCCGCGCAGAAGAAAGGCATAACTGGGTGTATCACCCATTTTTATGCTGCCGCCTTTTAAGGGAGCAAAATATTTTCCCAAAGCGCCGTGATTTTTCACATGCCTATCAACAAACGATTTGTTTCCCAGGTCTCCATTTTGATTGCCGCCCATATACCAGCCGCGGAAGGTGGAGTTATTATGAATAAGCCACAAATCTTTGTGGTCTTTGTCGATATACATAAAGGCACTTTGGTCATTTTTCTGGTTCCACGAAGCAATGAAGTAAACGCGGATTTTTCCCTTTATGCCGGGCTCATCCCTCAGGGCCTGTGCGACATCGGTAATTGCGCCCCATACAAGCACATACAGGGGCCGTGGATCTTTCTTTTTTGCACAGTGGATAATCCATTTTGAACCTTCGGTCGGACTGCTGTAGCCTTTTTCCGGTGCGGGATTTATTGCGCCCTGTTTTGCTATCGAGCGAAGATAATTTGGTTCGGGGTATTTGTCCGAATGGTTTTTGAGATTAGTATAATCCTTTTGGTACTCATCAATCACTTCGAGGATGTCCTTCTTTCGACCTTTCTGAGGCGGCGATGATATAATACCTTCGGTATCGAATAAATCGGAATAGAGAAGGTAATGTACCATCGACTGGATATCATCCTCGTCCCCTCCGCCAATGTCCGTTGAGATAATCACTCGATATCGATTGCCGGCAAGGGCGCCGCCACCAGGACTTTTAGCAGCGGTGTTGCCTGCAATCATTACCATAACCATTATGGCAATTATGGCTGCGAGCGTCCATTTTGAGGATTCCCAAATCCACCTTTGTCGGATGTTTGGAGTCCCTGCAGGAAGACGGCAAAATGGGAACGTGTGATTGAAACGGGATACATCATGTTTTTTCATAATACTGCCCAGGCTATGCAATGCCCACTCCATAAGAGGTGTCCAATATATGTCTTTGAGGGGATGGAGTCAAGCGAATTCCGAGGATGCCCGGGCAATAAGTAGTATAGAGGCTAATTCCGCCTTTCTCTTGTGCCGGTGCGTGCTAAGGTTTTGCCTGCCTGTAGATTTGTATTTGCTTACGGATGTGATTGGCCAGTTCATCGGCCTGGGCGGCAGTGGCGAGCGAGAGTGCTGCCTCCGCGGTCTTCACCGCCTGGTCGAATTGGCCAGCCGCGGCATAAGCCGCCGCCAATGTTTCAAGAATGGTCGCGTCCTTATGCCCTGTTAATTCGGCTGCACGTTTGGCAAGCTCAATCGCCTGGCCCGGATCTCGCAGCTTTGGTTCTGTGTGCATGGCCAGGATTCTCGCCATGCGGTTCAAAGGCGCCGGATAGTCAGGCTTCAGACGCACGGCTTCCCGAAAATGCTCAATCGCCTCATCGAGATTGCCTTTCATTGTCAGTGCCAGGCCTAAGTTGTTGTGCGCTTCGGCAAGGTCGGGCTTGACCTGTAAGGCCCGGCGAAAGTGCTTGATCGCCTCGTCAAGCTTGCCTTGTGATTTGAGCGCGAGGCCCAGGTTGTAATGTACTTCAGCGAAGTCGGGCCTGACCTGCAGGGCCTGGCGAAAGTGCTCGATTGCTTCGTCGAATTTACCCTGTGCTGAAAGCACGCTGCCCATGTTGCTGTGCGCTTCGACATGGTTGGGCTTTAGCCGCAGTACTTGACGATAGCAGCCGATTGCCTCATCATTTCTGCCCTGTGCTCTAAACGTGATGCCCATGTTGTAGTACGCTTCCACATAGCCGGGGTCGATCTGCAGGGCCCGGCGATAGTGGCTGATTGCTTCATCAGGCTTGCCCTGTAGTTGAAGTGCGATGCCCAGATTGTTGTGGGCTTCGACATAGTTGGGCTTGACCTGCAAAGCGCGACGGTACTGACTGATTGCCTGGTCAAGTTTGCCCTGTGATTGAAGTTCGAGGCCCAGCATGTTACGCGCCTGTGGAGCATCGGGAGTTTTCGTCAATATATATTTAGAAAGGCTCAGCGTATCGCGCCAGTGCACCAGGTATGAGCGTGTTGCAACTGCCTCGGCGCCTGCTAACACCAACACCGTTATTGTTACTGCAATGCGCCGCGCCGTGGATTTGCCGGCGCTGCCGGTTCCACAGAACCAATTCAGGAGCGATGCCACCACCATCAAGAGACCTACTGAAGGCAGGTAGGCAAATTTATCCGCTGCAATCACATTGCTGAATCTCAGGACCTGAATCGTGGGGAAAATCGCTACAAAGAAAAATAGCCAGCCCACCAGCGCCGCCCGTGTCCAGCGCAGCGAAATGACCAACAAAGGAGCCAGTATACAGGTGCCGATCACACCTGCCAGCACCATTGGGTCCGACAATCCCAACGGCTCGGGAAAAACGTAGTGTGATGACAGATTCGCCGGCCAGATAATCTTGTGGAGGTAGAAGATGATGTTGTGACAAAGGACAAGCGGGATGCGTTCGAATCCGTAACCGCCCGCAACCAGAGCGGGGGCGGCACTACTTTGCGAAATATAGGTTATTATTGCCGAGACGCCCCCCACTACAATAAAAGGCAGCTTTTCCAGAACGGTTGTCCACTTCCAGCGCCTCAGGGGCCAATAGTCCATCAGCAGCATCAACAGCGGCAGTGGCGTGCTGGTCGGCTTGGACATCAATGCCAGCACGTACATCGCCAGGCAGCCAATGTAAAGGGGCCGGTTAGGCTTGCGAACGTAACGCACATAAAGTATCAGGCACCACAGCGCGAAGAAAGCCGCCAATAGTGTCTTGCGTTCACCCACCCATGGAATAGGCTCCACCGTCATAGGATGAAGCCCAAAGAGCAAACCCACCGCTGCCGCAATCCAGGCTTGACCAAACAACAGGTAAAGCAGCACAATCACCAAAGCAGTGTTCACAACATGCAAGGCAAGACTTGTGCGATGGAATGAATATAGGTTATCAGGTCGTCCACCTAAGGCGTAATCAAACATCAGTGAGATCATCGTCAGTGGTTGATAGTATCCCTCCACCGTTGAAGGTTCCAGCACCTCGGTGAGGAACCGGCGGGCGGATGTCCAACCGGGATTTTGCACCAACACATTCTTAGTGAGATATTGGCTGTCATCAAAAGACAATGCCTTGGCTGACAACGCCGGCCAATGCACTACAATGACGGCGCAACAGACACTGAGCAGACCCGCCCACAATCCGATTTTCGAAGCGGACGATACCAGCAGTTTTTTGCGCCGTTGGCTGAGGCTCCTTTGCACTGCTCCCCCGGCGTTCCGTTGCATTTTGTCTCTTTTGCCCCCGTGTATTTTAATCATGTCACTATAATAACATCAAATTCGCGGTGGTGCAAGGACTCCACCCAGGTTGTTTCGGAGTAATTCAGGGCGATATTTCCCGGATAACCTTGGCCCTGGCGTGCCGGCTAACCACTCACGATGATTGTTTCACTTGGGCCGAGTAGTTTATAGCGTGTTCCTCTCCAGCAGATTGTTCTGCCGACGGCCGAAGAGATAATAAGAAACAGCAGCAGTATTGACCACGCCCAAAAGAAGAGGATATCGGCGGCGCAGGCGAGCTTCAATTTCGGCCAATCTTTTTCCAGTAATCTACTAATCATTTTCTGGCGCAATATTGCGCTGGCCAGCCCGCCTGCAAAAAAGGAGACAGGTACGGCCAGAAGAATTAATAATTGATAATCGATGCTTGATGATTTTACTGCTGCATAAATTGCAAAGGCGGAGCCTGCCCATAATCCCAGGATTGAATAAAGACTGCCGACCAATCCGAACCACCATGTTCTCGGTGCGGTAACGCGTGTAATTAGAAATTGCCGGTGAGCAAATTCAAAGAGTTTTGGCCATGTTGTTGATTCGTATGA
Source organism: Phycisphaerae bacterium (assembly GCA_029858035.1). GTDB lineage: Bacteria > Planctomycetota > Phycisphaerae > Sedimentisphaerales > Anaerobacaceae > CS2-K091. Next base: position 1,029 of record JAOUFU010000108.1, on the reverse strand, counting down.
GGCGACGAGGCAGGCGGGGACAAATTCCACTTTTTTGCCGGCCTTTTTAACCGCATGGCTGAGTGACAAATCGTCACTTATGGTCTTTGGCCAGATTTTATCAAGGCCGATTTCTCGAAAAACGTCCACGCGAATAGCCATGGAGCCGCCCCAGGCTTGATTAAAGCGGGTGTTGCCGAGCAATTGGGCTACCTTGGCGTTCATAACCGATAGGGCCAGGCTGGCCGGATTGTTCCTTCTTGGTATGAACCAGCGATAGCCGCTGGTGGCGCCAATCCTGGACAGTCTGAGATGCCAGACTAAATGGCTTAACCAGTCCGTACGGACACAAATATCAGAGTCCGCGAAGGCAAGGGCATCGATGTCATCGCTGATTCTCTCGTAACAATGGAGCAGATTATGGATTTTTTGACTACATGCATATCTTGTTGTTGGTTGCTCGTTGTCGGCACTTTGCTTTTGGCCGTCACCGACTTTCCCTGCAAGAAAAATCTTCACTTCCCGGGCTTTTGAGTTTTGACTCAATTGGTTTTTCAATTTGCATAATTCGTCATAGGCCGGGTCCGATTTCTCAGCGACTACAAACCACAGCAGATAATTTTCATAGTCCTGATTGAAAAGTGAGGTAATATTTTTGTGAAAAGCGGAATCCAGGCCCTTGCATGGCACAATAATTACGGTCCGAAGCTGGTGCCACGAACGCTTTTTTTTGTATTTGACCAGCGTATATCGATAGTTGTTGAAGGTTTGAACCAGAAAGAGTAATTGTGATAGAATTGCCGCCAGGGCTATGTAGTAATACCAATCCATTCTTGCCTCTTGTGGATGCGCTTAAACGTAAATGCCATGATGCATTTGTCCATTTTGTCTTCAGAATACACGCTTTACGCTATTGAAGTCAAGGGTACAATTGAATCGATTAGCTGCTCGATGGTGTAGGATTCAGTAAGGTTGATTGGGAGCAGGCAGCCATGATTGTGGTTGGAGGCAAGAATAATCAGATTATTGCCGGCCCGGCTCCATCCCTGT
>JAOUFU010000633.1 GCA_029858035.1 Phycisphaerae bacterium | reverse complement strand
CCGGGGAAGTTCCTCGTTTGACGAATCCACGGGCGCGGCGCCAGCCAAAAAGATGGTAAATGGAAAACAGCATCACGCCCGCGACCCAGATCAGGACGATGTACCGACTGACCGAAGGATGTTGCCACCAGCGGCCTGATGAAGACACATCGCCGGCGGGAGAAGTAGTAGCGGAGGGCACTCCAATATGGGTGCCGGCCTCACCTCCGACCGGTTCCCCCAGGAGCGCGGAATCCTGCTCCGCCGGGCCGCGCCCGTCAGGCCAAACGGAGACGGCCGTCACGGCCGCAGCCGCTATGACGGCTGCCATAGCCGTGCAAGAAACGGCGTAACGAATCGTTGCCTTACTGCTTCTTAAGAAGGATAGAGCGACGGCCGCGAGAAGCCCGATGAGAATCCCCTGCCAGAGTGAATGCATCAGAATAATCGTGACAGTGCGGATATACGGCTCCAGGTCAATTAGTTGACTCTCAATCATTTTGCCTTTGCCTCCATGTCATCGAGCATGCGTCTGATTTCGGCGAGTTCCTCAGGCGAGACCGGACGCGCGGCCAGGGCCTGGGCGACGAGTTTGCCGGTGGAGTTGTCAAATACCCTGGCAAGCATATGCCTGAGGTATTGGCGGTCAATCTGTGCGTTGGTCACGGCTGCCTGATAGATGTGGGCTCGGTGTTTTTCATCCCGCTTGACCAGCCCCTTCTCGGCCATGATCTGCATCAGCTTGAGGATGGTAGTATATCCCCGCGGCGGGTTGTCCTTAAGAAGGGCATGGACTTGGCCGACCGTGCACGGGCCGTGCTCCCACAGCACTTTCAACAAATCCAGTTCGGCGTCTGTCGGACTCTGCTTATGGACCATCACAACTCTCCTTCCGGCTTGAAACTGTCAATTGTCAATTACGAAGCGCTTCGTAAATAGTTTCAGATTTTTTGTTCCCGGTTTAGTTTCGCGACCGGGTGGCCGGTGCGGTCAGATTACGCCTACTTGGTTGTTTTCCAGCGACTTCCCGTGACAGTTGAGAAGCTGGCCTTGACCTTGAAAACTAATTCCAGAAAAGTTTTCGGAGAGTGCTATTGGGGTCGCTTTTATGTGGAGCCTTGCTGCGCTTAGGCTTACCCATATCCGTTCTGTCTAGAATCTGCTTTAGTCTATCTCGCTCTTAAGATAGTCAATCGCCCGCTCGATTTGTGTGTCCACACCTTTTAACAACGCTATTCTGTCTAACGGCACGGTAATATCCGGAATAACCCCGCGGCCTTCCAACACAGTCCCATCCGGTGTCAATGACTGCGCTTTTAGATACATAAACGATGCGCCATTGGGCAGCTTTTTGAGATCTGACGGCCCTACGGAGCCGGGGCTCTGCTCGCCAATGATTTTCCCGCGCCCGATCGATTGCATGCAGGCCGCGAATCGTTCGCTGGCCGATCCGTTCATTACATCAATCAGGATCGCAATAGGTCCATCGAAGACGGGTGGATCAGGGTCCACCGATACGTTCAGCGTGCTGTCCCGATACCGGAAAACGGAAAACAGGGTTCTCTCGCTGACCAGTTTTGATGCGATTGATTCCCCGATTTGGTGCATACCGCCAGGATTGCCGCGAATATCGATGATAAGCCCGCGTATATCACTCATTGAATCTAATGCGGCGAGAAACAAGGAGTCAGCCGGGGGGAAGAACGCACTGAAGTAGATATAGCCGAAATTGCCAGCCAGTGGCTCCGCTTTGAAATCGACATATACGGTAGGGAATTGTTCCGAAATCTTAGTCCCCACCGTTCGTTGCTTCATCTGAAGCCTGGTATCGCGAGCGGCTCCGGTCTCGTCTTCATATGTGATAACTACCGTATCCCCGGGTTGCCCAAAGCAGTAACTGACAACTGCATCACACATGCTGTTTTTCTTGTGGCGTTCATTGAAGTGAGGAATATGCTTGGCTGCAGCGTCGCTCAATATTTGCTGAACGGAAATACCGTTGAGGCTCTTGATCTGATAACCTGGCTTCATTCCAGCCTGCGCGGCAGGGAAGCCCGGGTCCAAAGCGGTGATGACCGCTTCATCCCCTAACAGCCTTAGGTCAATACCGATACTCGCAGCTGACAGCACCGGGGAACCAGAACTCGCCTCATCCTCCACCCGGAACACGGCGTAATGGGACAGCTTCAGTTCCAGCAGCATCTGGTTCATGAGAGTCATAAGGGCTTCGCCGTCTTCAGCCGCTGCTGCCAACTCATAGTAGCGATCATGGATCTCCCGCCAATCAAGTCCGCCAAATGTCGTATCATAGTGGTATTCATACACTGTCTGCCAAACAGTATCGAGGCTCGCTCTCCCCAAGTCGACCTGGTCCTCTGCATCCGACTGCGCTAGCACCGCGATAGTGGTGTAAACAGTTAAACACGTTAGGATAATTATTGCTCTCATAGTGCAGTTCTCCATCATGCTTTAGTCGTGTCATCAGCTTAAATTTACGCAAGATTGCACATAGATGTTTCGGAAGGGTTGGCCGTTTTATTTCATTGCCTTCCAACGGCTTTCATTGACTACAGCATAATACGATCTTACCTC
>JAOUFU010000634.1 GCA_029858035.1 Phycisphaerae bacterium | reverse complement strand
TTTGCATCAGCATTCAGGATGCGAAGACATGCGCTCGATACCTTTTTAGGAACTAACGCCGGGAGAAAACTACCTATATGGAAGAGAAACTTCATTTCCTCAGCTTTTAAAAGCAAAAGCTCTTTTCACGCGACCCGTCCCATCAGGCCGGTCACCGGCCCGCCAATCTTCTGGAAGGAACTGCCAAAACCATTTTCCAAATCTCTCAGATCAAATGCAATAATACTCGGCATTTTTTTACTTCTCTTATTCTTATTTTGTTACCTGGCTTATTTGTTCAATGCGTTTCCCAGCCCCAGGCCCGTCACAATGATATTCTATAGCATGTTCACAAGCGGCCTTTGGATGATCGCTACTATTCGCACAGCCGCCATGGCTGCAACCAGCATCACAAAAGAAAAGGAGGCACGGACTTTGCCCCTCCTTCTTGGTACCTTGCTCGAACCAAAGCAGATTATTCACTGGAAAGCTTTGGCCGCTTTATGGCGAAACGCACCTGCCTGGCTCATCCTGGCTTTAGGCACACCCGCCTTTTACATTCTGATGATTTCTCTTCAACAAATACAAGGTACAGGGAGCCTGGATTATTATTTTTATTACATCATCTTTGGACCGCTTGGGATTGTAGCAAATGTAATATTTCTGATTGGCCTCGGGATGTATTTTAGCACGTGTCTGAAATCAAGCACTGCAGCAGTAATGGCTACCATTGGCTCATTGCTTGGTTTTTATGTTATACGTCAATTTATGTTTACGTTTTTCTTCGCTATCATGGGCATGATGATGATGATGGGAAATGTACAAGTTGGACTTATATTAAACTCGATTGTTAGGATAGTTTTCAATGCAGTAATCGGTATGGTACTTCTCTGGAGGGCAAAGTGCAGATTGAGGCGGGATATCTTCTGATTCATTTATGAATATTGGCTTGAGTAAATCTGTTCGCTACATTCTAAACCCTTCCTGGCTGACCGGGCCTATTTTTGATAAAGAGCTTCGGGTCTCCAGCCGTAGAAGAAGAAATTACGTTCTCCGGTTCATGTACTTAGCCATTTTAACCGTTTTTGTTGTTTTCGTCTGGCACAGCATGGTCAAATTTCAAGGTGCGGCGGCATTCCGAATATCCCAAATGTCCGAAGCCGGCCTGGCCATAATTACAACCATAATCATGTTCCAGTTTGTTTCCACTCAATTGATTGCAGTGGTCATGCTCAGCACTTCTATCAGCGACGAAATCTACAATCGCACTCTTGGAGTGCTCATGACCACTCCCATCAATAGTTTTCAGATAGTCATGGGCAAACTTTTCAGTAAACTCCTGCAGATAATACTGCTTTTAGCCATCAGCCTGCCGCTGCTGGCTACTGTTCGTGTCTTTGGCGGCGTGCCCTGGGATTACATTATTTCAAGCGTTTGTATTACGCTCACAGCCGTCATCTTTGCCGGCGTACTGAGCCTGTACTTTTCGATCAGTGGTCGACGGGCCTATGCGGTCATTCTCAAGACCCTTTTTACTCTCGGCACTCTTTATCTGTTCATTCCAATCATGGTGGTTTTAGTGTCCCGTAGTCTTGTGCCCACTATCCGCCAGCCGCTTATGCTCTTTTCCATCGTGATGCTTCCCAACCCCTTCGTGGTCATGCGATTCAACGCTGCGGCAATGATGTCTCCAGGAGGGATGGGGATTTTGCCTGTCCAGTTCCTATGGCCCCTTCATTGCGGGATTATGCTCGGCGCCTCTGTTTTTTTGCTTGCCTGGTCGATGAGGATTGTGCGCAGGGTTGCTCTGCGCCAAGCTACCGGCCAACTTGACCTCAATACCAAAAACAAACATAAGTCCAGAAAAAAACTATCACTCAAAACGACAATATCAGAGGGGCAGTCCGGGGTTATAAGACATGTAAAAGGTCCACCCGTGGTTTGGAAGGAACTGAGGGCCCCGATCATTCAAGGCGGCAGGAAGAAAAATATCATCGGTCTTGTAATTACTATAATTGCTCTGCTGACAACTTATGCCTTAAATATGAAGGAAAAAGTCCTGGATGAAGATTTTGCTCATATTGCATACACTTTGATTTTCGTTATTCTCGGCTTGATTACTAATATAGTTCTTTCAGCCACTACTATCACCACCGAAAAGGAAACACGTTCCTGGCCAATTTTGCTGGCCACTTCTATGGGTGATTGGCAGATTCTTATAGGAAAGGCTGTAGGTGTATTCCGCAGATGCCTTCCCATCTGGCTCTTACTGGCCGGCCATCTTGTTCTTTTCGTTACAGTAAGATACATTCACCCAATCGCTATAGTGCATCTGGCTATACTCGTCACCTGGATTGTCGTGTTTCTCTCCGGCTCGGGCCTCTACTTCAGCGCCCGTCTGAAACGTACTACCTCAGCGGTGGTCGCTAATTTCGCCTTAGCCCTGACCCTATGGGCAGTTATTCCACTACTGCTCGGACTGGGAGCGACAATCAACAACAAAAGCTATTTCCTGGAGGCGTATATATCTGCCAATCCCGTGTTGCAGACCATTGTTATTATGGATGGAGCCGGCGGCAGTCAAAATGCA
>JAOUFU010000192.1 GCA_029858035.1 Phycisphaerae bacterium | reverse complement strand
TGCAACGAGCAATCTTTCCAGTCTTAATTATAACTGGCCAAGTGGCAGTGATTACAATGTCTGGTATACAACAAGCATCCTGCTGATTACGATGCTAATCTATATGTCCATGGGATTGTTATTTGCATGGCGGGCCAAGTGCCGATTCCGACGCAATATATTTTGATCTTTTCCTGAGACGATTATGGCCGCTGCTTTGATAAATTTTGTTTCGCAATTTCTAAGCCTGTCCTGGTTGACGGGTCCTATTTTCGATAAAGAGCTTCGAGTCTCAAGCCGGAGAAGGAGAAATTACGTCCTTCGGTCCGCTTACCTGGCACTGTTCACTATTATCCTGGTTTTCATCTGGCTCGAGCAGGTGAGGTATCTTGGTTCCGCGGCATATCGAATATCGCGAATGGCCAGAGCCGGACAAACCTTTACAGTATTCATCGTTTGGTTTCAGTTTTGTACTATCCAGCTTATTGCCATTATTATGCTCAGCACCTCTATCAGTGACGAAATCGACAATCGCACACTTGGCCTGCTCATGACCACTCCTATAAATAGTTTTCAGATCGTTATGGGCAAACTCTTCAGCAAGCTCCTGCAGATAATATTGCTTTTAGCCATCAGTCTGCCGTTACTGGCTATTGTTCGTATCTTTGGCGGTGTGCCCTGGGATTATATTATCTCCAGCCTTTGCATAACGCTGGTAACTATTATTTTTGTTAGTTCGCTCAGTATGTTTTTCTCGATTTATTTCCGAAAGGCCTATATTGTTATTATTATGACTATCCTGTCTCTTGGGGTGCTTTTCGCATTGCTGCCGTTTTTGTGCTTTTTGATATTTAAAGATATGATCATATCAGAGGATAAACTCATCTCTATAATCTTTCAGGCAAATCCTTATGGTATCATGACGTTTAACACTGTCGTCATGGTAAATCCACGCAATCTTGGTAGTATATTTTATTCCTGGCCTTTGCATTGTGCTATCATGCTGGTAAGTTCCGGGGTGTTATTGTCGGTGTCTATAATTAAAGTTCGTAAAATTGCCCTCCTTCAGGCGACTGGACAACTCGACAGGTCCATTCGAAAAAAGCCCACCGATAGTACTGTTAAATCCAGGCCAAACATTTCTGCAATAAGGCCGGTGGGCAAACTTGCTTTTCTTTGGAAGGAAATGAGGACCCCCTTGTTCGGGCGAAGCAAAATCATCGCCATTATTGTGATTTCCATCTCCCTGATTCTGCTCTTATTGACATATGTCCTTATAGCCATCGAAGACAACTTGGACGACCAAGGTGTGCAAGCGTCGTATTTGGCAATTCTTGGATGTGTAGGGATGTTGTTTGCCATCGTTCTCCCGGCTACGTGTGTTACATCGGAGAAGGAATCCCGCTGCTGGCCTTTGATCCTAACCACCACATTAAGTGATTGGCAAATACTATTGGGCAAAATCATTGGTACATTGCGCCGCTGTGCGCCCGCCTGGTTTCTGATGTTCGGACATTTGATTTTGTTTACATTAATGGGATTCATTCATCCTGTTGCGCTGATACATATTCCTGTTTTGGTAACGTGGGTAATTGTATTTTTTCTTGGAACAGGTATTTACTTTAGTTCTCGTTTCAAACACACAACTACGGCGGTTATCATGAATTTCACTTTCGCTGCGGTAATTTGGGGCCTTGTGCCTCTGCTGATGCTCCTTTATGCTGCAATGACACACACAAGTGATAATTATGTCGAGAGTTACATGAATATTAATCCTCTAATCCAGGGTGCTGCTGTCCTGGAAGAAACTTGTGGTAGAACTCGCGCGCGAAGAAGTGTTGCAGAATTGCGCTATCACTGGATCCGGGGAAGTACAAGTGCCGTGGAATCAACCGGTTTTTTACTAAGTTCTATGCTTGGATATATGCTAATCGGCTCTTTGTTTGCATGGCGGGGCAAGTGCCGATTCCGGCGAAATATATTTTGACCTTTCCCTGAGACACAACCTATGACTCGAGTTTTACTGGAAAATATCAGCAAGGTTTTTGATAAACAAGTTACCGCTGTCTCTGATTTTAAGTTGGAGGTAGCTGATGGCGAGTTCATGGTAATTGTCGGTCCCAGCGGCTCCGGCAAAACCACAATTTTAAGGATGATTGCCGGGCTGGAAAAGGCCACCTCTGGAAATATCTATATCGGGGACACTTTGGTTAATGATGTTCCTCCAAGAAATCGTGATATTGCCATGGTGTTCCAAAATTATGCCTTGTACCCGCACATGAATGTCTATGAGAACATTGCATTCGGGCTCAAAATGCGGAAGTTCTCAAAGGAAGAAATAAACAGGCGAGTTAAAAAGGTCTCTGTTCTGTTGGGCATAGAGCACCTGCTTACTCGAAAACCAAAAGCCCTCTCCGGCGGGCAGCGTCAGCGAGTCGCTGTTGGCCGCGCTATTGTTCGCAGTCCAAAAGTATTCCTGTTCGACGAACCTTTAAGCAATCTCGATACCGGATTACGTGGAGCCACTCGGGCGGAACTAAAAGCCCTGCACCACAAATTGCAGATTACCTCTATCTATGTCACTCACGACCAAACGGAAGCCATGACCCTGGGTGACCGTATCTGCGTGATGTATAACGGCATAATTCAGCAAACAGCTTCTCCGATAGAGATATATGAACGGCCGATTAATAAATTCGTCGCCGGTTTTTTTGGGTCACCATCTATGAATTTCTTTGCCGGACGGGTGAAGTTTAAAGGCGATATTCCCTGCTTTTTGATTGGTAACGATACCATAACTTTACCCCGGCGATTGAAAACTGTTTTAGCCGATTATTCTGACAGGGAAATGGTAATGGGTATAAGGCCGGAGAGTCTCTCTCTTTGTAATTTCTCCAATAAGGTTGACAATGCGATTGGTGCAATTGTTGACATAGTTGAACCATTGGGAAACCGTGTGGATATTTACCTGACCAACAATACCGGCACCAAATTCATCGCCAACACAGATACTCACACCAAGATCAACGTACAAGATGTGTTAAAAGTGCATATTGACCCCGAAAAGACTCACATTTTTGAGCATGGGGAAGCCGGTAAGAATATTACATTATCTGACGGCACATTACAATAATGCAGTGTTCGGAACATATAACTCGCCAGGCTCAGAAACTTTTCGGTGATTGTGTTCGTGGTCACCTCCAAACCTATGTCAGAAGCCAGGCCCGCTAAATTGTCACTGTCTTCATTTCCTGTGTGCAAAAACGGCTGGTCTGCCGTGGTATTACGGGGGACCAATAAATCGGCATTAGACTGTTAATTTTCGCATCCTGTCCAGTTTTCAGCAAAAATCGCAAAGTCATCAAAATCAACCTTACCGTTGCCGTCCAGATCGGCTTTGAGCCCACCCTGCTTTTCGGGCCACTCGCCGACGAATACAGCCAAATCATCGAACCCGACACAGCCGTCAAAATCGAAATCACCGGGTATCAGACCCAGGACCTCTTTAATTATATTATGTAAAATGGTCTTGTAGTCGTCGGTGAGATAATCGTCCCAGCGGTAATCCGCATCTGCAACATCATAACTCCAGTTGACGAAGAAAACACGACGTCCTCCCAGCGTTCCATCGCCACTGGCCAATACCGTGTTGGCAGCCATTTCATAAAGCATGGCCCTGCCATTAAACGTACCAATGAGAGTGGCGCTGGGGTCTAAAGACTGGCTAAGGTATATCGAACCCGGCGCTTGATTCAGGCCGGTGTGGTTCGGGGTGCTGTTGGGATCGTCCCAATCGAAAATTTGGATCGAAGGACCCGATAAGCCTTTCAGGAACGGATGGCCCGCAGCGACAACATCCATACTCTGTTGAGTTATGGGAGTAGCATCTCCATCATCATTGATGGTATTCCATCCCCACCGTTCCTCTCGATCCAGGTAGCCACTCTGTAAAATTAGTGGTTTTGCCAGATTCGTGTTCCATAGCGCGTCGTAGTTGTAATTGCCGCTGTTGGTGCGACGTGACACCAAAATCAAGTCGGCAGCGGCGACCGCCGTCTGGATCGCAGCATTACCGGACCAGTCGCCCTGCATGTTCTGATTCATGCCGGTCGTATCCACGGTATAATCCAGACTCTGCAGCCAGGCGACAAGCTCGTCATCTTCATGATCTCCCCCCGGCGTCAGTGGGTCCGCGGCGTCACTGACCAGGGCAATGGTTACTCCCTCGCTTTCAGGCAGGTCCTCTCGTAAAGAAACATTGTCCAGATATACATCAAAAGAGGAAATCCCCAGATTAAATTCCACTCGGGCGTTGAAATCGTACGGATCTTCCATAGTAAAGGAATGACTATAATGGGTCTGGTTCGGTGTGATTTGCAAGAATCCGATTTTGCTGTAGTCCGTCCAGGGAGAATCGTTCCGCCCCACTTTGGCTTCGATCAGTCGAGGCTGAATAGCAGACCAGGCATCAAATTCGAAGATGTATTCTTTTCCCTGGACCAGCTGCATTCCGGCCTGAAATAACCGAACAGCCGATATTTGAGCACCACCGTTGGCTATATCGAAATGGCTTACGCCGGCTTCGATATTCCATTCTGCAGACGCGGAAATGTCAACCTCAAAGGTCCACGGATCCTGCCCTGCAGAGAAATCCCCATTCTTAACCATATTCTGACCTGGTATAGTAGCAAAATTAACATAGCCGCTTTTTACCTCGGATGGAGCACTTTCCGTCCCGTGAATATCAACAGCCGTTACGCGGAAGTAATTTGTTCCGTTCTCCAAGCCCGTGTAGAGGCGCTTTAGCGTTTCTGTCGAGGTATCGAGCAGCGTGGCGGGCGGCGAGGAAGTGCCGGCGTAGATGCGATAATAATCCACATCGGGATCGCCGAACTTGTTGAAAATCAGTGTGATATTGTCCGCATACGACTCGACAACCAGATTAGGCACTTCCACCACCCCTGTCCAGGGAAACCGAAAGACGCGGTAGCTCTTGGAGTCCATGGCCGCCCAGTTCATCTCAAAGGCCTTGGTGCCGTCGGGTCGCACTTCTGTGACCTTCGGCGCATTGGTGAGGACCCAGTTGATGAGTGTATTGCCATTCGGCAGCCGCTGGGCGTTACCCATGTGATAGGAATCGTAGCCCCCATAGTATTCCCATACCATGGTGGCGGTCCTCGCATTGGGATCGACCTCGTATTCGACGGCACGCGAGTTGGGCATAGTATCGAGGTGGTGGTTGTCAAACACTGTATAGCGGTTTTCTCCCACGACCCGAATGTCGTGCTGCACGTTAAACTGGCCCAGGGGGTCGTTGAGGATGGTAAGCCGCTGATCCAGATACGGATCCTGACCCGGATCCGTCGGGTGACCACTGCCCAACCTCCAGATGACCTCACCAGTGTACCTGTTGATTTTAGTGACCTCACTGACGCGCTTGCTTGAGACCAGCAGATGGCCGTCCGTGTCGACGTAGACAGAGTTCATATGCACGAACCGAATAGTCTGGCTGGTCGGCTTGTCGTCGTAGCTCCAGTACTCCATCAACCGGATATCATGATTGTCCCAGGCACGCCATTGGAAAATAAGCTCGCCGGCGGCTGTGAACTCCTGAAGTACTGTTTCGATTACTGTTGCATCCACCTTGCCACCGACGACGTAGCGACTCATATCGACTGTTTCGCTCCGAAGCCCAAAGAGAAGATACCCCCCATCCTCTAACACTTGCAGCTCATGGTCATCGGTACTGTAGCCGTTCACGGCGTGAAAGGAACGAAGGTAATTGAAATTCTGATCGTAACCGGAGAAATTGGTCCAGGTAATGATTCCGTTCATCTGGACCTTAAAGTCCCGGGCCGTGGACCCGCGTTTGTACCAGACAGGGGCCCCTGAATTATCCAGAATCATGGCGTAATTCGTAGGGCTGCCGCTATAGTCGATGAAGATGTATCCCGGGGCCGGATTGTCATTGACGAAAATATCGACCTCAGGAAAGTCGCTGGGCACGGAGACCCCGTTTGGCATAATCATAGGGCCGTCGGCCGCGGCGTCGGAAACTACGTCTTCGTCCGTCATAGGCACGTCCGCTGTGGGCAACGCCTCACATTCCGTGTCAGGCGTCACATGCATATTTACGACCTGCTCGCGTGCTGGGGATCCACTGCTTAGCGGAGGCGGTGGTTGGAGCGGCATGGGCCCGGAGACCATAAACTGATATTGATACGGCTCAACGGAAGGATTTACTATCGGTGTCAACGTCACCGTGACAAGCTCGTCATTCGAGAAACCCGACGACACCTCAAAGATGACAGTCCTGTCATCGGTGGCAATTTTGGTCTGGCCTGTGTGGGATCCACTGGCGCTTCCTGTTACATTAATGAACGTCGACAAGTTTGTGATATCGCCGGGTGATACAGACTCAAAACGCACCAGAAAGAACTTTGTCTGCGGCGACACATACTCAGCCCCGGGTACTGGCGACAAATACTGGTAGCCCTTCTCGCGATGTTCAGATGCAAACACATGGCCGCAGAAGACCAGGACAACAGCAATAAAGAGGGCTTTGTTTCTTGCTGCATCCTGACTGATTCTTGAGCACAGTTTCACCAACGTAAACTCCTTTTCGAAAAAACGTTGTAAATGTCGACATAAATACCGGAAACCCCCGTGTTAAACACCACACGGGGGTAAAATCCGTCGAATCTTTTACGAAGACGTTCCTAAAACGCTTCGGCGATGATTTGATATGGGAGAATCCGATGTCCGGTTACATAAATAGCTCCCTGTCAGGGGGATGACACTCCTATCCAGTTATCTGCAAAATTGGCAATGTCGGCAAGATTGACAGATCCGTCACCGTTAAGGTCTTCGGGAATCCTGCCTGCCCCGGTCCAAAGCCATCGAGAAGCAATTCTCGCTAAAAGCCTAAAGTCATGTGGAATGCTGACGGTTGCGCTGCTAACAGCGACATTTCCACAGTCATCAACGGCCTCATAGGTTATGGTGTAAATCCTGCTGCTTCCGGTCCCGCTTCGTTCAGACCTTAGATATATAGAGCCATCCTCGCCTATTTGAATATCATCGCTGGTGTGTCCGTCGCCGATAATGTTATCACCTTCGTTTGCCACAATGCTGACCAAAGACACATCCGGTGACGGATCAATATCGTCGCTTACCGTCCAGCTCGGCGTAATCAGGACCATCTTATGAGTCGGCGGCCACAACATTGTTGGTGTAACGGAGAGCTCGAATTCAGGCGGGGTTGTGTCCGGTGGATCAATGGCGAAGGTGCCATCACTCATATCGAACAGGGTCTCATCGGTCGAACTTTTGATCTTGATGGAATAATCACAGCCCGGTTCCAGGTCCAGATCGACTTCCCATTCATACGCTCTATCACTGAGGACCATCCCGATAGTCCGGACCAGCGTGTCGCCTTTATAGAGTTCGATCACTACGTCTTCCGCAATATTGTCATACCACTTGATGAAGTACTCCAGGCCGCGCTTCCATTGCTCTCTGCCGTTGGGAGCCGTCACCTCGATCATTGGCGGGACCGTCGCAAACGAGCCGACGGACCAACCGCTGGTTCCTCCCTCATTCGTAGTATTGACGCGATAGTAGTAGGTCATGTTGTGTTCAGCCGTCTTAAAGATATAGCGTGCCTCCTTTAGAAAGGTCTCCTCGACCACTATGTTGTTGAAGTTCTCATCCTTCGCCACCTGGAGATGATACGACCGAGCAAAGCCCTTCGGTGTCCAGGAGAGCAAGATTGGTAACTCCTGATTGACCGGGTATTGCTCGTTCGGCTCGGCCATTTGGGCAGCGATGACCATGTACTCCTGAATCCCTCGGTAGCTCTCGGTTTCGATCAACATAGGCGCGTAAGGTACATCTTCTATATCGGGGAAGCAGAAGATTAATTCCCCGAATTCCGTCATGGTAGTGCTCAACTGCTTCGTGACGGGGTTGTAACTGGTCGGCAGCTGGACGAACAGGCCCTGGCCGGGTGTTTGTCGCTGATAGACTGTGAGTACAGAGGGATCATCGAAGCGAAAGTTATCTATCAATCCAAAGCTCTCGGCGTCAAATGAAATCTTGGCCGTCATGCTCGTGATGCCGGACTGGGCAACTTTCACGCGAACTTGAAGC
>JAOUFU010000107.1 GCA_029858035.1 Phycisphaerae bacterium | reverse complement strand
GGCTGTTGAACAAAAGGTTTATGGGTCCATCCTTTTTCGATGACGCGGATAAGTTCCGCTTCTTTTGTTTCCACGCCGGTCACGCTGACATTGTCAGCCTTGTTTTCTTTTTTGATAGGTTTTTCTGCCATTTCTCTCATGCTGGTCCTGATAATTGCTTGTTGTTAAACACCTGCTCTGAGCACTTGAATCAGTATCGTTTTTTCAGCCATGTACAAAGAGTCGGCAACTTTATTAATGAACATCAACAGCAGTGAAGCTTTTAAGTTCTTCCAGCCGGCCGGCTGGACTATCAAGGCCTCCGATAATCGTATACACCCTTAAGTTCTCTCTGTCGTCTTCGTATATCCCTCGATGGATAGTGGCCCGCCCGGTTATCTCTGACAAGACGTCAAACGCATAGTTGATGTTGTCCTGCAGGCCGATGGCTTTGTTCATTAATGTTTTTCCGCCGACAGCTATACAGCCTGCCAGTTTGGCTGTGGACAGATCGAATCCACTCGCAAGCAATGTCTTCTGAAGGTTTTTTTTAACTGCCTCGGATATTGCATACTTCTCGTCGAATTTCTTGACTTTTGTCAGGCCCATTATCGTGCATCCGCCGGACTCTATGATGCTGTGATAATCTACAGGGTCAAACGATGTGTAACGCGTGCTCAGATCGCTGATCCTGTTGAAAATGTCAAACAGGCCGGCGATTGTGTTGTTTATACTCGGCCAGAATGACTTTACCGTCAATCCGGGGTACATCTTGTTTATTTTGTCATTGTCTACAATGATAAGAGGGGATATTTTTCCTGCCGATGCCAGTTCACCTAACCTCGTGGCCACCGTATATGCATTTTCAGCTACTAATGGGGAGCTTGCCTCACCTACAGTTGGTAAAGTCATAACTACACCAACCTTCTTGTTGGGATTTTGCAATCCGATATATCGGGCGTATCTTTTGGCGATATTGATCAAGCCAATAATGCTTCCGCTGCCCGTACCTCCACCGGCGCCAAAGCAGACCATGATATGGTCCACTTGAGTGCTGATTATTTGCCTGGCAAGGTGCAGAATTTCTTGCTGATACTGATGAACTGCCCTCTCCCCTCTTTCTATGTCCTTACCTGCTCCCAGCTCGCCTATGTCCATTAAGAATTTTTGCTCTACGGGAATCTCGAGCATATCCAAATCATGGTAGGCCGTATTCATGGCTATGACCTTCTTATAACCCAGGTCATAGAAAGACTTTACTAATCTTCCGCCACATTGACCACTACCAAGCCACGCGTAGCGTGTAGAGCCTTTGATACGGTCTACGACACCGATCTCTTCCTCAATGACCGGTTCGTATTGTTCCAAATCCAAAGTGGGAATCTGTGCCATTTTCATCTCTCCATCTCAAATATTTGTTCTTTAATTTCTTCAGTCAATTAGTTGACAATCGCTGCCTATCGGCCTTCGATGCAGCGTCAGGGACCCCCGTTTTGCGACCCGTTTGCAAAACGGTTATCCCATTATCTATCGACTTGCAAACTGGCCCACATAATCTCTTTTTTGCTGTTTTGTTTCTTCTGGCCCAAAGGCCTGTTTATCGCCCATCTCGCAGGCAAAACAGTGTGTTTCTGAATTGGCATCGACCTCGCGGCCGATTTAAGGCCGATAATCTCATACCGCCAGCGGCCTTATTTTGGCGCAGAGAATGTTCCGAATTACAGCTAATAGGTCGGTGTTTGTAGTTAAAGTTGTGCCTTCAAATTTTCTGCGTTCCGGGTTAGTTCTTACCTGTTTGGTTGTTAGGGGCCTTATCGTTCAATTCTTCACCCTCCAGCCGGGCAACAACAGCCGTCCCGCACGCGTCCCCCCAAACATTGACTGCCGTACGCAGCATATCTAATATCCTGTCAACTGCCAAAATCATGCCGATTCCTTCCAGTGGCAAATTAACAGCCCTCAGCACTATGACCATTGTCACCAGCCCCGCCCCCGGAATCGCCGCCGCTCCTATTGATGCTAATGTCGCCGTCAGCATAATAACTAATTGCTGCCCGATACTAAGACTAATGCCGTACGCCTGGGCGATGAACATGGCCGCTACCGCCTCATACAAAGCCGTACCATCCATATTCACCGTCGCGCCCAACGGCAGCACAAAACTCGCCACTTTATTCGAAACACCCGTATTCTCCCTCAGGCATTCCATCGTAATAGGCAGTGTCGCCGCGCTGCTGGCCGTGCTGAAGGCCGTTGCAACTGCGCTGAACATGTCTTTTATAAACTTAAATGGCGAATATTTGCCAAACAGAATCAACAGAACCGGCAGCGTTACAAATGCGTGGATACCCAAACCCAATACCACCGTCACCATATACACCGCCAGCGGCTTCACAACAGACAGTCCCATCGTCCCTATCGTATAAGCTATCAGCGCAAAAACACCAACAGGCGCCAGCCGCATAATCCAATCTGTCACTTTCATCATGACCGTATTTAAGCTCTCGAAGAAAGCGGTCAACGGCCTGGCCTTCTCTCCAGTACTGCTGATGGCAATTCCCAAAAGCAAAGAAAAGAATATGACCGACAGCACCTTGTTCTCTGCCATGCCGGCGAACACATTTTCCGGAATAATATCTTCGATTATCGAGATTATTGACGGTGTCTCCCTGTCTGCCATATCAACTGCCGCCTCGGCACCCATATCGACACCAACTCCCGGTTTCATAACGTTCACTAACACCAGACCCACACCTACAGCAAGTAGTGTCGTGGCCGTATAGTAGATAAACGTCTTTAGACCTATCCTCCCCAATCTGCGAATATCGCCGAGACTTACTATCCCCGCTACCATTGATGCTAAAATCAACGGTATGATAATCATCTTGAGCAGCCGTATAAAAATGTCCCCCGCGACCTTGAGATGAACAGCTTTCTCCCCCAGCGCAAGTCCGACCATTGTCCCCGAAACTATCGCGATAAGAATTTGTGTGTGAACCTTAAGTCTCAAACACAACCCCTCAAATCAAACCCGCTTTCCTTAGCCAAACGCCCATAGCTGGCAACATCATCTCGAAAAACTTTCCGCTGCTTACTGCGCATTCTTCTTTTCAAAGTTGTTTCTTCAGTTCCTCGGCGTTCTCGATTAGTTCTTCTCGGCTTATTTCCTTTTTGGGTTCAAGCTCGAACGTCCATTCGTACTCATCGACGATTCTGTCCGGATTGAGTGTATTGGCGAAAAAATCGAACGGAAAACCGTCATACCACGGCGCTTTTAGCTTGCGGTGGGTCTTTAACGTCTCAAATCCCTCTTTGCGAATTGCGATATTGTAATCACCGTACCATTCAAACGAGACCGTAACGGGTGAGTCGCCTATTTCCTCATCGTTTAATAAAACCATCGCCCCCTGAGGTTCCGTATTGATTGTCAGCTTCCGGTCGACACATCCGCTAAAGATTGTCACGGCAACAAAACCAATGATTGTTAAAACATATAAATTGCGTTTTCCCATAATAGAAATCCCTGTAATATTTAAGCTGTTTTAATAGCCATAATTATATAGAGATAGCAAAAAGATGAAAGGCCAAAATTCAGTCTTAAAATGTTTTCTATCTGCTGCCCTGCGTTTGGATAATATTTGTCGAACAGCATATTTTTTAGTCTGCCGGGACACATCTGCCCTCGGCCCAGGCACGCAGGCACTCGACACATTCAGCCATTGTGACCGAAAGCGGCGGAGAAGTTCTCAACGCCGAAAGTATCCCATCTGTATTAATGTCGGTTTTACTGGTATAAGCTTCGTGCAGGGCTGAAATAATCGCCTGTTCTATTTCGGAACCGCTGAAACCGTCGGAAATCCTGGCCATTTTATCCAGATCTAATTTCTCCGGATCACGATCCCGTTTCCTCAAATGAATGGCGAATATTTCCTTGCGCACCGCTTCGGTAGGCAGGTCAACAAAAAATATTTCATCGAAGCGGCCTTTACGAAGCAATTCGGGTGGCAATGCCTCTATGTCATTGGCGGTAGCAATGACAAATACGGGTGCCTTGTGCTCCTGCATCCAGGTTAGAAGAGTGCCGAACATCCTCTTGGAAAGACCCCCATCGGTACTTTGGCTGGCCGCAGAGGCAAAACCCTTTTCGATTTCGTCTATCCACAGGATAACAGGCGCCATTGCCTCTGTCTGACGAAGTGCATCACGGAGATTACGTTCGGACTCGCCAATATAACTGGCATACAAAGCGCTCGGATCCAGTCTCAACAGCGGCTGATGCCAGGCCGTTGCTATCGCCTTTGCACATAGACTCTTGCCCGCACCCTGGACACCCAGCATTAACACTCCCTTGGGTGCCGTAAGGCCGAATTCTTCGGCTTCCGAAGTAAAAGCGTTCTTCCGCTCTTCAAGCCATTTTTTCAACCGCCTCATGCCGCCGATTTCACTCAAATCCAGAGGAGTTTGAATGTACTCGAGCAAACCTCCCCGCTGAATAATGCGCCGCTTGCTCGCAATGATATCATTTATATCATCGTCGTCAAAGCGCCTGTCTTCCGTAACGGTGTCAACGATAATTCGTTCGGCCTGCCGTCGGGTCAGACCGCTGAGATTGCGAACGATTGTGTCAAAACCCCTCTGTGAAATCCCGATCTCGATGGGCTTCTTACGGTGAAAGCGTTGCAGAGTCTTGCGTATAATTTCCTTCAATTCCTCTTTGTCGGGAAAAGAAATCTCAAAAGGCCTCGCAAAAGACCTTATCACGTCCGGCAATTGATCATCTTTGTCAATCATCACAAGCGCGCTGCCGTTCTTCTTGAAAAGCTCTACAATATCACGCAAAATACGCAGCGTCATTCCACCTTTAAGATATTCAGAAAGGTCGAGCGTTGCGCAAATGGAGCCTTCTTTGGCATTTGTAAAGTTACGAAGCCCGGCCGCGGGTGATTCGGTATCAGCTATGAAAAGACTCTCAGCCAGCAGGCCGTCTCGGACCCCCCCGGCAACTGACCATATCCACAAATCTCGGTTTAATCCAAGGGCCGCTTGACGCACAATCTCGAGCGCATACTGCTCCTCATAAGTGACAATGGATATGCAGCAGTATCCACCTGTGATGAGTTTTGTAAATCGCTCAATATCATTCATTAAATATCGCCTCACGCTTGTATATAATCATGACTTTATTCTCGCTTCACACTCAAAGGTTTTGTCCGATAGTCCTTCGCCCAAAAAAATCCTCTTATACTTGTACACAAAGATGCGAAGAGAAAGGTCGACAATCGCTAATTACTTTTAGCGGGGCCCACAAACTCGATAATATTACCGTCGGGGTCCTTAACCAGGGTCAGATAATTATTGCCGCCGAGTTGGTAAGGCTTTTTTACAATAACTGCGCCGGCTTTCCTGGCACGCTCTACTGATGCGGTCATATCGGATACAAATATCGTCAGGTAGCTGTAACCCAGGCTCGAATGGATAAATCGGTGGTCAACTTGTTTCCCCGGCGCCTCGGAAAATTGCATAAGCTTGATTTTGGTCGCGGTCGGCTCGTCACCTAACACAAAAACCCTCACCTTGAAAGGCTGATTATCGGTCAGCCCTGAGCCGCCTCCCATTTCCGCTGACACATCGAAGCCCGGAACCTCTGTAAAGCCCAATGCCTTGTTATAAAATTCCGCCGATTTTTCCACATTGCTTACCACAATTCCAACGTCGATTGTAGTACGGGCGAATGCGATTTTTGTGCCCGCCTCACTCTGGCTCGCACAGCCGCTAAACAACAGACTCCCAATCGAAATAACGACCAGCACAGCGAACAAACTGGATCTTGTCATGATACATCTCCTTTATTTATTGAATACCGATTTATTGCCATATTATAAAGAAAACACCGCTATATAACAGCCAAAAGTTTTCTATCGCCCATTTTTATAACCACAAGGCTATTTTAACGTCCACTTATCTGCCGTTTTGCAGCAGAAAGCCATTTCGCGTTGACCGTTACATCCCGGCCCGGGCCGTCTGGGATAGCCACAAGACCATCGCGCCGGCTGTTCTTCATTGTTCATTCTCCTGTTTATATGATCTTTCATTCATAGATTTTCCAGATTCGAAGTATATCTATTCATCAGGTGTGAATCAAAATATACAGTCAAAAGCGTTGACAGAAGTGATTCTGACAGTTATTTTATTGCAGAATTGATGGTTTTTTTGGGCACTTTTCTTATGAAAGTTTCGTTTAATTGGTTAAGTGATTATATTGAAACAGGGCTTGGCACCGAAAAAGTCGTTGAGGTTTTGGGCGATTTAGGGTTCCCTTGCGAGGGGATAGAACATATCGGTGACGATACTGTGCTTGATGTCGAAGTAACCAGCAACCGAGGCGATTGCCTGAGCCTGCTCGGTATCGCCCGGGAATTGGCTGCTGCAACTGGCAAAGAGTTAAAAATGCCGGAAGTTTCGCCGGACGAATCAGGCAAAGATGTTACGGAATTTGCCGGCGTTGAGATAGCCGAGCCCAAATTGTGCCCCCGTTATACCGCAAGGATTATTGAAGGTGTCAAAATTGGACCTTCGCCGCATTGGCTTGGCAAAAGAGTCGAAGCCGTTGGCCTGCGCAGTGTCAATAATGTCGTTGACGCCACAAACTACGCGATGATAGAGACCGGTCAGCCGCCACATGCTTTCGATTATGACAAAATCACAGACGGCAAAATAATAGTTCGAAAAGCTGCTGCCGGCGAACGCATAGTCAGCATCGACGGCACTACGTGCGAGCTGAATCCTAATATGCTCATTATTGCTGACCCTAAAGGTCCTGTCGCCATAGCCGGCGTTATGGGTGGTCTCGATACCGAGGTCAGCGACACAACAACGACGATTCTTTTGGAGGATGCCTGCTTTGACCCGGTCAGTATCCGCACAACCTCACGAAAACTTGCTCTGCCTTCCGAGGCGTCCTACCGATTCGAACGTACTGTAGATATTGAGATGGTAGACTGGGCCTCGAAACGCACTGCACAGTTAATTACACAGATAGCGGGAGGCAGGGTGGCAAAGGGTGTGGTTGATGTTTATCCTGAAAGAAAAAAGCAGAAACAAGTGTCCTTGCGGCTTTCGCGGTTGAGCAAGCTGCTCGGCGTTGAAATACCCTCTGAAGAAGTGATAAGAATCCTGTCGGCGTTGACTTTCCAGCCGCAGGCTAAAGAAGATTTGATAGTTTGCTCGTTGCCTTCATGGCGAAGTGATATTTATCGTGAAGTCGACTTAATTGAAGAGGTCGCACGTGTATACGGCTACGATAAAATACCGACGGAGAGCAAAATCAGCATCGAAGTAATACCCGTCGATAATCGCCAGAAAATGATAGAATCGATTGGAACATATCTTAACGGCTGTGGCTTTTACGAAACAATTAATGTCGGTTTCGTTGACGGTTCTGCTGCCCGGCTTTTTACTCAGAGCGATGTTAAGGGGCATTTAGGTGTAAAAGATGTTACCAGGAAAAGCGCGAATCTGCTTCGCCAAACACTCATCGGTTCGTTGCTGACCGTCCTCAAAACAAACGTAAATGCCAAAAACCTGCCCTGCAGGATATTTGAAATTGCCGACACCTTTGTACCTGCCGGCAAAAAGGGCGTCCTGCCAATCGAAAACACTAAGCTGGCTATGGTCTGTGACAGTAACTTCAGAGACTTGCGAGGCGTTATTGAAGGCCTGATTAAAACTGTTGATAGAGAAGCTCAAACTGATTTTGCTCCTGAGAACATTCTCTGGGCACAAACCGGCGCCAAAATCCTCGTAAATGGAAAAGTCGCTGGTGTTGCAGGGATGGTCGGCAGGGCGGTTAAAGAAAAATATGATTTCACAGACCTTGCACCTTGTGCCGCGGAACTCGACTTTGAGTTGCTGTTGGCTCTGCAGCAGGATGCCATCAAGGTCAAACCCATACCCAGATTTCCCGCAATACAGCGTGACTTATCGATTATTGTTGATGAAAAAATTTGTTGGGCGGATATCATTGAAGCAATCAAAACCAAGGCCCCGGTTGAGCTTGAAAACATTCAATTTGTCGGGATATATCGCGGAGAGGGCGTCCCGTCCGGTAAAAAGAGTGTTACGCTTTCGCTGCGCTTTAGAGATGAGGATGGCACATTGACCCATGAGACGGTCGACCGCTTTCAGACCGATATTGTCAGGAACCTCGATAAGTGCGTCGGGGCACAGCTCCGAACTGTGTAATTCTTATTGTCAAATGTGAGAATATGAGCGGACTCAGGAGGGAGTTCAAGCCGCTATTTCCCCCGAATCTTATTGACTTTTGGCACAAAATAGAGTATAATTATGAGACAATAACCGGCTTTGCCGGGGGTCTGGAAGTGGTGAAAATAGCATTTTCATTGTCCCTGCTCAGCTAAGTTTTTCAAGCAAATAATAGCGAGCAAAAGGTACACCACAATATGTTGAAATTCTTCAAAAGGAGATAAAAAATGAAACGGGCGGAAATATTAGCAATTTTGGTTGTGGCTGTGGGCCTGATGGTTTGCCCGGCTCGGCGTGCAGGGGCAATTCCATCGGGGACGGCGTTTACCTACCAGGGACGGCTTATAGACGCCAATAACATAGCAGACGGCCTGTATGACTTTGAGTTTAGGCTTTTCGACGATCCCTCTGCAGGCGCCCAGCAGGGAAGTACGAATGATGTAAACGACCTTGATGTAATAGAAGGCTATTTCACTGCGGTATTGGATTTCGGTGGCGTTTTCAATGGCGATGCCCGCTGGCTCCAAATTGCGGTGAGGCCCGGCGGCAGTACCGGTGACTTTAGCGCTCTAAGTCCACGGCAGGAAGTGATGCCAATCCCATACGCGGTCTTTGCACAGAACGCCAAAACGGACAACGACTGGATGCTCTCAGGAAATAATATGTATTCGATTCCCTCAGGAAATGTCGGCATCGGAACAACGAGTCCTAACGCCAGGCTGGACGTGGCGGGAAGTATCCTGTGGGGAAATTCAGCCGCGGCGCAGGGAATGCTGGGATATGGCACTAACATCACTATCGGATCATACAACAATTACAACCTGAAATTGAGGACTAACAACATAGATCGTATGACGCTTGATACCTCCGGCAAAATCGGCATTGGAACAACGAGTCCATCTTCCAAACTTCATATAGAGGATAATACGACTAATGATGTGACCGCAATGATACACAATCTGGATAACACCGGTTCTGAGAATCTGTATTTTGGCACGAGCAGCGCAAGTGATGCCGGAATATCGGTATACGGTTCGGCCAACGCCGGTAAGCAGGGGAAATGGGAATTTTTCAATAACAAAACTTCCGGAAACTATGATTGGATAACGGGTGGTTCGGTAAAAATGACGCTTACAAATCAGGGTATGCTCGGAATTGGCTATGCATATCCCTATGCGAAATTGTTTGTTCAGGAGTCGGGCCTTGCTGATCCGTTTCAAGTACGGGTTTCGGGCAGCACGAAGTTAATTGTTAAAAATGACGGCAGGATCGGCATCGGTACGACCCTTCCGGATGAACAGTTGACTGTCGTAGGCAATGTAAAAATCAATGGGAATCTAAATATCTATGATGGCTCCACCAAGGTAATGGAACTTGGTGCCGGCCTTGATTATGCTGAAGGTTTTGATGTTTCCGACCGGGACAAAATCGGGCCAGGCTCGGTTCTTATCATCGACGCTGATAATCCCGGAAAGCTAACTCTAAGCA
Organism: Phycisphaerae bacterium; assembly: GCA_029858035.1. Taxonomy (GTDB): domain Bacteria; phylum Planctomycetota; class Phycisphaerae; order Sedimentisphaerales; family Anaerobacaceae; genus CS2-K091. The sequence continues at coordinate 982 of JAOUFU010000107.1, read as the reverse complement.
ATACCTCCTATGATACAAAGGTAGCAGGTATTGTGGCCGGTGCAAAAGGCCTGGGCTCTGGTGTGCGTCTGGGGGCAGGGCAGTTTGATTACGATGTCGCTCTGGCGGGCAGAGTCTATTGCAAAGTGGACGCGACCGCAGAAGCTGTGAAGCCGGGCGATTTGCTGACTACATCTTCAACGCCGGGCCATGCTATGAAGGCTGTGGATTATGCACTTGCCCAGGGTGCCATCCTGGGAAAGGCAATGGAGTCTCTGGAAAAAGGCCAAAAAGGACAAATATTAGTGCTTGTGACCTTGCAGTAATATAAGGAAGTAACGAACATGGAAAAGTTTAGAAATATAATCCTGGTTGCCATGCTGATGGTTATAGGCTTGACAATACCCCTTCGGGCTAAGAAAGCCACTGTCAACGATGCCCTGACCGTAGCAAACAACTGGATTAGCCTGATCATAGAGAAAAAAGGGGCCTGGGGTGATGCCAACAATGCCTATGTGGAAGATATACAGGAATTCAAACGCGGCCAGAGAACACTCGGTTATTTCTGCCGTGTATTCCCGAAAGGCTACATCGTGCTCTCCCTTCACAAGCAGCTCGCGCCGGTAAAGGCGTACTCAGCAACCTGCAACCTGGACCCGGATTCACAGGAAGGTATGACCGACCTCATAAAGGGTCGTATGGAGAGAATACTTGGCCGAGTTGACGAGTGGGCCAGAAAGCTGAATGCTCCACCTGACGATGTAATGGCTAAAATCCTCGAAGTCAACTACCGTGATGCCTGGAATGAGCTGCAAGTCGATGCGACCTCTTTCCAGCAGAAGCTCGAATCTGACATTGAACCGATGAACTATCAGGAAGGCGGGATATTGCTTAGCTCATCCTGGCACCAGTTAGACCCTTATAACCAACAATGCCCGCTTTCCAGTGGAACTTGTACCGACACACGTTGTGCGGTCGGTTGTGTGGCAACGGCGGGTGCCCA
>JAOUFU010000106.1 GCA_029858035.1 Phycisphaerae bacterium | reverse complement strand
CTCTGGTGATAGCAGCCGAAAGAAAAATTATCGATAGACATTTGGCGATATACGAAAAGGCCGGCCTGGCCATTAAGTCTATTGGCGTTTGGCCGATTGCAATGGCAAAGAGCTATACAAGGTTTTTTGGCAGGCGACAGGCCGATATCGAAGCCGTTGTATACCTGCTTGATATAAAGCCAAACTGTACGAACGTTGTAATTTGTCGCTATGAGAATTTGCTTCTTGCCCGCTCAATTCCTTTAGGAGCAAAACAGCTTGACAGCGATGAGATGGTTGCCAGATTTGTAATGGAATTGGATGCCTGCAGGCGGCACTTCACATCGATGTACAGAAAGGCTCAAATAGAGCGTTTGGTTTTCCTTTCCGGCAGAGCTATAGAAAAAGACATATGTGTAACAATAGCAAAACAGTTGGAAATGCCCGCACAGATGGGAGATTGTATGGCGGCGGTTCAGGTTGCCGAACCCTTGGAGACCGGTGTAGATAGAAGAGATTGTCAAGCCCACTGGGCCATTGCTTTTGGGCTGAGTTTGTCATGAGGAATTTGACAACAAAAATCTGTTGAGCTTAAAGCTGGGTGCCTGTACTCGCGATACCACAGGCGCGAGCCGCTTTTTGCTTTACGTTTTGGAATTATTCGACAGGAGGACATAAAAAATGCTTAATATAAATTTTGTGCCTGATGATTATGTTAAAAGCAGCGAATCACGAAGAACAAATTTGATGTATCTTGTGTTGTTTGCAGTGGTTATGGCAGGTTTGAGCGGTACGTTTGTAACCATAAAGATAAGTCAACGAAACATTGCCGAAAAGGAAGAATATCTAAGTGCAAAAGCGGCTAAGGCACAGCAGGCAATTGAACAATTTGAAGCGCTGCAGACCAGACGCAAGGTAATGTTAAAGACCGCTCTTACTACCGCAGAGCTGCTTGAGCCGGTCCCGAGAAGTGTTTTGCTGGCTTCGCTGACGAATAATTTGCCGGCGGGCGTCTCACTTTTAAGACTAAATGTCATTCAGAAAGAGCCCAAAAGAACAAGTAGCGCTGTGCCGACAAATAAGTACGAAGAAGCACAGGCTAAAAGGTCCGCTGAGCAGGTACAAGAGTCACCGGAGAAATTGTTAGAGACATATATGGATATTGAAGGTGTTGCGCCAAGCGACCTTCAAGTTGCTGCATATATTAAGCAGCTCAGTGGTTCTTCTCTTCTGGACAACGTGGCACTTGTCGAATCCAAAGAGCACAAAATCGAGGAAACAACATTCAGGCAGTTCAAACTCACGGCAATGCTTAGAAAAAACGTTCATCTTAGTAACGAAGACATTGACGGGATTAGAACCAGGGGAAAGACTGCCGCATGGAGTTTATAACGATGATAAGGCGTGTAAAGCATAATACGGGAAGATAAATATCAAATATGAGGTGAGATTATGAATGGCGGTTTTAGAAAAGTTGTGTTTTTCGTTTTGATCATAAGTGTGGCTGCGGCTGGATACCAATATATGATTAAGCCCGCTAACAAGAATCTCTATGAGACAAAAGAGCGGGTTCAGGCAAAATTGGACAAATTAGAAGAATTTGAAAAAGCCTCCGCCGCCGCCGAGGGGCTAACAAAGCAGCTTGAGCAATTGCAGGAGGCTATCACTTTTTTTGAAAGCAAGCTGCCGCCTACAAGTGAGATTGCCAAGGTCCTCGAGCAGGTAACTGTAATTGCGCAAAAGCAGGGGCTAAAGCCAAAAACTATTCGAACTCTCAAGAAGAAGAATAATAGCGGATATGTAGAACAGCCCTTAAAAATGGGTTTGGTCGGGGATTTTAATTCCTTTTATTCCTTCCTCCTGGAGCTTGAGAAACTTCCAAGGATTATGAAGATCAGGGAGCTTACCCTGGATAAGGAGGATAAGAACGAAGGAAAGATTGAAGCTGAATTTATTGTGAGTATATTTTTCCAGAATAAAACCAGTTAAATCGTTCTTTGGTTGGTTAATACTCACTAATTACCCGTTATCGATTAGTAGCTTTAGTGGAGATTGGCTATGTTATCTTTTATGCGTGAGCAGGGTTTTGGAGATTCTGTGGGGCAGGAAACGACGAGACCGTCGGGCGGTGAGGCCGGGAACCGTCGGGACCTCAAGTCACCCGACTCTTCTTCTGAAAAAGAGCAGCAATATCTTACCGTGGCGGCTCAGGGTAAAGATGTTCGAAAGATGACACTGTTACTCGCTGTTTTGTTTGTTATGGGTCTTTTGTGCCTTTTGTTTATGATAAGAAAGAGCGTGCCCCAATCAGCGACTGCAACCTCGAATGGCGTCGAAGAAACACAGATAGAAAAGGCCATCGCTCGACTTACAGGCGTTGGTTCGGAAATGTTTAAGAAAATGGACCAGATAGTTAAGAAATTTTATGAGTTTTCGGACGTACAGCAGGTACGCGTCTATGAACTCGTAAAAAATCCTTTTGAACGTCAAATATTTCTGACTGATGGTGCTGAAAGTTCCGATAGTAAAGAGGCCGAATTGTTAAGGCAGCAGTGGCTAAAACAAAGAAAAAAGGACATGCAGCTTTTGACAATTTTGCAAACTGAAGAGGGTTATTGCTGTATGATCGATGATAAAATCCTCTATGAAGGAGATACGATAAAAGATTTCAAAGTTGTTCAAATTAGTGATGATTTCGTTAAGCTTGAATTAGAAGGTGTTCAAATAGTATTGAAGTTATCGAAATGATTGTATCAAACGCGATGAATGATGTTGGATGCGGACTCATAGATACGGATATCGATGGGCTCAGCGACCTTTATTTTCCACAGGAGGAGGATAAGGACTCGCACGTGCGGGATGTTGCCGATGTCCTGTTGGAAACCGGCAAGATTACGTCTGAGACATACGAGCGGCTGCGGCGTAAGTCCGGTGACGCAGTAGCCGAACATTCTGATAACGAAAAATTGCTGCTTCAGGCGAAGCTGTGCAGCGAAGATGATATTATGATTGCTAAAGCCACTCTGTGTGGTCTGAAATTTCGCCGCATTCAATCGCAGGAGGTAGACAGGAACGCATTTGATAAACTTGAGCTCAACTACATAAAAATCAATCACATTATGCCCGTTGCGACAAAGGGCAATACTCTGTTGGTTGCGACAAGTGAGCCCGCCGACCTCTTTGTTGAAAATGCCGCGTAATAATAAAATAAAAGAGTGAATGTAAATTATGAACAGGTACTCGTTTTAAAATAGCTGTGAACACTTATATTCTTAATTGAAGGATTGTGACATGGCAGGTACAAAGGTAAAGGCTATATTAGAAAATGCTATTGAACAGCAGGCGAGCGACGTACATATCAACGTCGGGATGCCGCCGGTTTTGAGAAAGAATACGGAGCTGCTCGATACGGATTTTCCTGAAGTCAGCAATGAAGATGCGAAAGAGATGGTTCTTTCAATGATTGGCCCGGAAAGATTCAAAAGATTCGCAGAAGACAGAGACCTTGATTTCTCGACAACTGTCGAAGATGGCCATCGCTTTCGTGTTAACGCTCATTATCAGCGTGAAACTATTGCAATTGCATTTAGAGTGATTCCGAACCAGATCCCAACGATAGATTCCTTAAACCTGCCCCCGATAGTGCAGGAGCTGGCAGACCTGCCCAGGGGTTTGGTACTCGTAACCGGCCATACCGGTTCAGGCAAAAGCACTACACTTGCCTCAGTCATTGGATTGATAAACTCAAAATATGGCAAACACATAATTACCCTGGAAGATCCCATAGAATATGGATTAGAGAATGACAGAAGTATGATTGAGCAGAGGGAAATAGGCTCTGACTGTCCGAATTTTGCATCGGGCCTCAAGCATATATTAAGGCAGGACCCTGATATAATCATGGTTGGTGAAATGAGGGACCTCGAAACTACGAGTTTCACAATTACCGCTGCCGAAACAGGACACCTCGTATTCAGCACACTGCACACTATCAATGCCCCGCAGACAGTTGAGCGTATTATTGATATTTATCCGGGAAATCAGCAGAATCAAATTCGAACGATGCTCTCAAATACGCTGCAGGCCGTTATCACCCAGACTCTGTTTAGAAGGATAGATGAGCCGGGAATGGTACCTTGTACCGAAATTTTGCTCTGCACCTCTGCCGTCAGGAACTGTATTCGTGAGAACAGAATCTACGAGATTCCCAATGTTATTGAGACCTCACGAAGAATCGGTATGCAGAATCTCGATCACAGTATTGCTGAGATGTATTTCAAGGGTCACATAGATAGAGAAGAAGCGATTACAAGGTCAGGCAATCCCGGCAAAATGGAGAAGTTGCTTACTCCATTGGAGCAATATGAAGTTGTACAGTCACAGGAAGCGGAAGAGCTAAACATAGAATAAATAGGTCCTATAGATATGTTAGAAGAATCATCCCAACAAACTGCTGCCACTCTCCAGGAGCAGCAACAAGTTCAAACGTCGGAAAAAGAGGATTGGCGCAGGGGCACCAGTGTGCCGGTTTCACCCGAACCTCCCCGGGACGAAGAGCAGTTAAGCGGGCTGAACAAAATACGGAAATTCAGATTTGAGTTCGGGCCCAGCAAGAAGGATATTCTAAACTTTACCAATCAGCTTTCGGTCATGATTCGCGCCGGTATAAGTATTCTTGATGCCCTCGAGTCAATAGCTGAGCAGTGTGATAACCAAAAATTCAAGGTCATCATGCTCGATTTGAAAACCCAAATCGAAGCCGGGCAAAGTTTTTCTCAGGCCCTTGCTGAGCATCCGAACGTATTCAGCAATCTTTATATAAATATGGTGGGTGCGGCGGAAGCTTCAGGCTCACTCAGTGAAATGTTACAAAAGTTAGCGGAGTATCTGGACAGGGAAGCGGAGACCAGCTCACAGGTTAAATCAGCTTGCGTTTATCCTGTTATCATTGCAGTTATGGCCGTGTCCGTGACAATTTTCCTGCTCGTTTTTGTTTTGCCCAGGTTTGCACTCGTTTTTGCAGGAAAAGAGAATCTTCTGCCCCTTCCCACCAAGGCTTTGATGGCGACCAGCGCATTTTTGAGAAACTACTGGTACCTTCTTATTCCTGCTGTTGGGGTTGCATTGTGGGGATTTTGGTACTTTGTGCGGACAAGTGTCGGCAAGCTATGGTGGGACAGGATGAAATTGGTTTTACCGCTTATAAAAACCCTCTGCCGGTGTCTGTATATAACAAGAAGCCTCCACACGATGGGTGTGCTAAGCAGGGCGGGGGTACCTATCCTGAATACAATTTCGATAACTGCACAAATATCCGGAAACATCTTTTACAAGGAGATGTGGCTTGGAGTACACGAAGATGTTAGGCAGGGAAAAAAGATAGCGGATAGTTTACTGGGCCATGTAAAAGGAGTAGGCAAACGCTCCGGATTGATGCCCAGCAATGTCGTACAAATGATTAGAAGTGGCGAAGATTCAGGTACGATGAGTGACGTCCTCAGAGACATTAGCGAATTTTACGCCAGAGAGCTAAAAACAATCATCAAGACTGTGACTTCAATGATAGAGCCAATTATGATAGTCTTGATGGGTGTTTTGGTCGGCTTTATCGCCATGAGTATTATTCTGCCCATATTTAAGATGTCTAGTCTTGTCGCGGGCAGATAAAAAAGTTGGGGGGGTGAGATACCAAATGCAAGGTAGAAGATACGAGGGTGGTTTTTCATTTATAGAGGTCTTGATTGCAATCGTTTTAGTCGGTATTGCAATTGCATCTCTGATTGCAGCCAACAGCTCGTTTACAAAGACTAACGCTGCAGGAACCGAATTGTCAACGGCAGAGTTTCTTCTTGAGCAGATAAAGGAGCTTACTGTCGTACTGCCGGTCGTTGACCCTAATACTGGCATGTCGACATTCGGCCCGGAAGCGGGTGAGACTACTCTGGCCGACTATGACGATTTGGATGACTTTGATGGAGCGGTTTTTTCGCCACCAATTAATAATTACAAAGCGACCTTGAATGACTTTGCCGCCTATACTCAGCAGATTACCGTTGAAAATGTCAGCGCAACAAATTTCGAGCAGGTTGTCGCGGACCATGACAGCGCTAATCCCCAATACTTCTTCAGAGTGACCGTAAAGGTCTTTTACGGCTCTAAGCAGGTCGTCTCGGCAGACTGGGTTCGGGCTTCGTACGAGGAGCCGTAGAGCGTATCTTAATCGAGGGCCGGGGCCCCTGTTTTGCGAGATATCGAAAAACTTCAGACTTTAAGAAAAATACGAGATGTGAAATGAAAAACGCCGGGAACAAAAATGGTTTTGGCATTGTGGAATTGCTGATTGCTATGGCGATCACGGCTATGCTGCTTGTCGCGGTGGCTTTCGCTTTTCGCGCCTCGATGGCCAGTTATCGGAATAATGAAGATATCTTCATGGCCGTCAACAGGGCACGCCAGGCGTTGTTTCGGATAACTACTCAGCTTCGCACGGGTTATTGGGCTGATCCCAATGCGCCGAGCAATGAATGCAGCTTTTATACCGCCGGCGGAGATAATATTACGTATCGATATAACAGCGCCGACAGCAAACTTTATCTGATCACAAATGATGACCCTGCTGACAGTGATTACGTTCTTTGTGACAATGTTACTGCGATGAGTTTCGTTAAGACTCCCACAGATGACGGGTCGGATACCAGGAGCGTGCAGATTTCAATTACGGTTTCAAGCGGCGATGCCCAGAGGACTGTTTCATCTGCCGCCGTTATTCGAAGGACTCCGCCGAACTGACCGCCCTGCACCCCGGCCGTTTATAAAAATATCCGCCATCCGACTTTAGCTCACTTTCTAACTGGGCCGCCTAACCGTTTCTCCCTTTTCCCTTTTCCCTCATACACGCCACGTCTTTCTATCCATTTGTAAGCAGGACACTGTTTTGGGTGTTTCGGGCATGTCCATCCTCAAGAGGCAGCCGAGCAGCTAAGTAGCAACAGGGGGGCTGATTCATCTGCCTTTTATGGACAATCAAATCTGTGAGTCCGTCGGCCAAACCACAACAAATTAAAAAATTTCTTGACTTTATTTTGTTTTTTAACCATACTACATTTTTACTTAAGAGGGCGGTTAGCTCAGCTGGCTAGAGCGCCTGCTCGACACGCAGGAGGTCACTGGTTCAAGTCCAGTACCGCCCAGTGTTTTGGCCCTATTGTCAGATGGTGACAATGGGGCTTTTTTTATGCCAGAAAGCAGGTTTTTAAGTGTTCTCAACATTTCAGAGTTCGTTCCTTATTCATTCCCGTGTTGCCAATAAAAGACAAGAAATAACAAAGTATTCCAAAAGTCTGTATATGTATGCGTACATGTCGGCATATCTGTTTCATCAATTCCAGGAAATACCAAAGCTCTATTCCCCGCCTTTTTGCATTTTTCTTGGCGTCTTCTGTAGCTGACTAGGCAAGGGCAGCACAAAAGAAGTATGGGTTGATTTGTGGAAAAAAGATGTGTAAACTTAAAGGCGTCCAAAGAGCTTTCCTGCTGAAAGGAAACTCGACGACCAGCCGGGGCTGAGAGTTTTCGGTGAAGGTCCGGTTTTTCCGTAAAGGAGATGTTAGCGTGGGAAGTGAAGAAGAAACCTCAAGAAAGGAATTCCTTGATAATATCCTTGCGAGTATGGATGAGGGTGTTCTTACAATAGACCAGGATGCCCGTATAATCACCTTCAACCGCGCAGCCGAGAGAATTACCGGCTACAAGAGAGAGGATGTACTGCATAAGAAATGTTACAAGGTGCTCAAGAGCAGCCTCTGCAAGGGTAAATGTGCCGGTAAAAGGACATTGGAAACCGGCAGCTCGTTGTCCAACTATGAGGCAACTATTAAGAATAAAGCAGGGGAAAAAATACATGTGGACATAACGACTTCACCACTGCGATCCGGGAATAATGAGATAATCGGCCTTCTGGAGATCATTACAGATTTGACCGAGCACAAGCGGTTATGGGAGAAGCTGCGAGAGGAAAGAGACAAGGCGCACCAGTATCTCAGCGTGGCCCGGGTTATGATCGTGGCCCTTAATCGAGAGGGAGAAATCACCCTTATTAACAAAAGGGGCTGCGAGGTCCTTGGTTACGAAGAAGAAGAAATTATCGGGAGAAACTGGTTTGAGCTCTGTATCCCGGAAAAGATAAGGGAAGAAGTGAAACAAGTCTTCAGGAAATTAATAGCCGGCGAAATCGAGGTGTCCGAATATTATGAAAATCCAATCCTAACCAGAGACGGTGAGGAAAGGATTATCGCTTGGAAAAACACTATCGTCCGAAACAAGGAGGGTGATATCATCGGCTGTCTTAGTTCGGGAGAAGACATCACGGAGCGCAAGCGGGCGGAGGAGGAATTGATCCGATCGGAGAGATTGGCCTCCGTAGGCCAGTTAGCCGCCGGCGTTGCTCACGAAGTCAATAATCCGTTAGCCGGTATTCTTGTGTATATAAAGCTTCTTCTCAAGAGGTACGATCAAAGTAAACTGCAGACCGAAGAGACAAAAAAGCAGCTTGAAAAGATTGGAAGGGAAACGGAAAGGTGCTCCCGCATAATCAAGAACCTTCTTGACTTCTCGCGCCAGACGGAAGTGAAACTGAGACCGGTCAACATTAATAAAGTGATAGAGGCAACGTTCTCGATAATCGGCCATCAAATCAGCCTCGAGAACATAAGAACCGAAAAGAGATTGTGCGAGTCACTTCCTTCCGTCCTTGTGGACTTTGACCAGGTCCAGCAGGCCCTGATGAATATCATCCTGAACGCAGCCCAGGCAATGCCCAACGGCGGTGACCTGACAATAAGCACATCGGTCGCCAAACGTGTTCAGATCGGCGACTCAATCAGAGATGCTATTAGAATTGACGTTAGCGATACTGGAGTCGGTATTTCGAAGGAGAATCTGGGCAAGCTTTTCACGCCATTCTTTACTACCAAGGAAAAGGGCAAGGGTGTGGGGCTTGGACTTTCCGTTGTTCATGGAATCATCGAACGTCATCACGGCAAAATTGAAATAAAAAGTAATCCCGGTTCCGGTACGACTTTTTCGATATATCTGGGGATCGTAGATGAAGAAAAAGACTAAACTGCTCGTTGTGGACGATGAAGACATAGTGAGAGAATCTCTCCGCGACTGGTTAAGGTCCGTAGGTTATAAAGTGCTGACCGCCAACTGTGGAGAGGATGCACTGCGTATAATCAGGCAGAAGAAGGTCAAGATAATGATTGCCGACCTGATCATGCCGGGCATGAACGGTATCGAATTGATGAAGCAGGCAAGAACTATAGTCCCGACCATATCAACGGTCATTATTACGGCCCACGGCACCATTCAAACGGCAATTACCGCCATCAGAGAGGGTGCTTACGACTATATCGAAAAACCTTTTTGCCCGGAAAAGGTGGAGTTACTTATAAGAAATTTGGTGGAACATCATAATCTTGTTGAAGAGAACATAACACTGCGCCGGAAGATTGAGGACCGATACAGCTTCGAGGGTATTATTGCCAAAAGCCCCAAAATGATAAAGATATTCGAGCTTATCAAAACGGTGGCCCCCACCAGCGCTACGGTTCTTATCACCGGAGAAAGCGGCACGGGTAAGGAAGTAATCGCCCGTGCCATCCATCACCAAAGCCAACGTCACAACAAACCATTCATCGTCACAAGCTGCGCAGCCCTTCCGGAGACCCTGCTGGAAAGTGAGCTTTTCGGTTATGAGAAGGGCTCCTTTACGGGTGCTGTGGAAAGAAGAAAGGGCAAGTTCGAGGCGGCAGACAAGGGGACTCTGTTTCTTGATGAGATAGGTGAGATTGATGCCAATACACAGGTCCACCTGCTCAGGGCGCTCGAAGAAAAGAAAATTACCCGGGTTGGCGGCAACGAGGAAATTGTAGTTGATGTGCGGATCATTGCCGCTACGAATACAAACCTGCGGGCCATGACCGAAGATGGGAGATTTCGGGAAGATTTGTATTACCGATTAAATGTGGTTACTATTGACATGCCTCCGCTTAGAAACAGGCGTGAGGATATCCTGCCCCTTGCCGAGCACTTCCTGAAGAAGTATGCCGAAGAGAACAACAGGCGTGTCAAAAGCTTCTCTGCTGAGGTAGTGGAATTCATGCTGAATTACCACTGGCGCGGCAATGTCAGAGAACTGGAAAACATGATTGAACGCGGTGTGATTCTGTCAAAGGATGAGGGCATTACTATGGCCGAACTGCCGCAGGAACTGGCCCGACAGGCGCCGGTGAAAGAGAGGACCCTCGAATCGCTGGAAAAAGACCAAATCCTGAAAGTTCTTGAGGAAACGGACGGCAACATTGCGCAGACCGCGAAGATACTTGGTATTCACCGTATGACCCTCTATAATAAGCTGAAGAAGTACAGTATTGATGTCAATAAAATAGGCGCTTGATGTCGCATATATTAGCACTCTAAAAATTTTGGTCAGCGTCGCAGCAATTATATTGTCTATCATAAGTACTTTGGTAGCCTACAATTAGCGAATTTCCTGGAACAATCTCCAAAACACACCCTTTTTGGCACAGTTCTCGCAATATATAGAATCAAGTAGATTATAGTATTCCACAAGAGAGCTTGTTATTGATGTCGAAATTGAAATTGAATAAGTGAGTTTTAAAGTAAAGACTGGAGGTTTTAAGTCATGAAAAAAGAATCGATTTTGGTAGTAGAAGATGAAGAAATCATG
>JAOUFU010000632.1 GCA_029858035.1 Phycisphaerae bacterium | reverse complement strand
ATTTAAAGGTCGGACTCTCGGGGACGTACATGTTTCGCCCGTACCACTGGACACCATCGGGGCCGTCTTCGGCGCCGATGGTAACCGGCCCCCAATGTGTGTAGATGCCGAACTTTGCATCCCTGAACCATTCCGGGTCAGTGTGTTTGGCCAGCGATTCCCATGTACTTTCGTAACGCCTGGCCCCGGAGGTTTGCGCATGGGCGGTGTGGGCACTACCTATCAGTACTGCCGCAAGTGACGCCAGGACAATCAAGAATCTTCTTGGAAATGCTATTTTCATCTTTCTATCCATGAATGCTCCTTCCGTTTAACCGGGAGATCCGGATTATTAGGATGAAATCTTAGCCCCGGCCGCAAGGTCAGGTAAGATTCTTTAACCACGTAATTATATCGGGCAGCCTGTCCAGTGTCAAAAACAGTATGGAGAAAATTGCGATAATCCACATGGCAGGTTTGACATCTCTTACCCTGCCGGATACTGTTTTTATAAGTGCAAATGAGATGAAGCCAAAAGCCAATCCCGTGCTTATGCTGTAGCTCAGGGCTATCATTACCATTATGATGAATGCAGGGAAGGCCTGTTCCAGGTTTGCAAAATCTATTTTCTTTACTTCCTTCATCATAAACAGGCCGACCATTATAAGGGCCGGGGCGGTTGCATATAAGGGCACAATCGCGACAATGGGGACGAATAACAGGGCAATGAGGAATAAGAGGCCTGTTACTATCGAAGTCAATCCCGAGCGTCCGCCTTGCTCGATACCTGCCGCCGATTCGACATAGGCGGTTATAGTAGATGTTCCGAGCAGGGCACCTATTACAGTCGCGACGGCATCGATGCTTAACAGCCGGTTTAGGCCTTTAATATTCCCTTCTTTATCGATCATATTTGCCTGGTGACAACATGCTATTAGCGTTCCGACGCTGTCGAACATATCAATAAATGTCAGGGTAAAAATGATTCCCAAAAAGCTCCACTTGAGAGCGCTGAGGATATCCAGGTGGAAAGCGAGTTTTTGAATATTCAGATTTAATGAGATGAACTGCCGTGGGATTTGTACTTGTTTATCAAATAAAACAGCGAGGATTGTCGAGGCCAGGATACCGATGACGAGGCCGCCGGCTATTTTTTTCATTTCAAAGACAATCATAACCAGCATACCGACCAGGCCAATAAGGACAGTTATTGTCATGGGACCGGCTGAGACAAACGTAATCGGGTCATGTATAACGATGCCGAGATTTTTCAGGCCTATGAAGGTAATGAACAGACCGATTCCGACAGCAATAGCTGAAACGAGGGATGGTGGTATCGCTTCGACGATTCTTTTTCTCAATCCCAATAATGTCACGGCCAAAAAGAGCAGGCCTGAAATAAAGACAACGCCCAGGGCTGTCCGCCAATCCATTTTGCCGGAGGCGACCAGATAGGCAAAAAAGGCATTGAGGCCCATGCCCGGCGCCATGGCTATGGGTGCTTTCGCAACCAAACCGACGATAATGGTGGTAATAGCGGTTACTATGCAAGTGACGGCTATCAAAGCGTCTTTATCCATCCGCTCAATGCCTGTCAATTGCTGCTCAGGGATCCCCTCCAGGCTCAGGATGGATGGATTTACGAAAATGATATACGCCATTGTAAGAAACGTTGTAACACCCGCTACAAATTCAATCCTGATGCTTGTCTTTTTTTCTTTGAGTTGAAAAAAATCACTGACCATATTTAAGTTCCCGATTGTGTTTACTGAATTTACTGATATTGCATACCCGCTGAGTTTTATTACTTTTTCCGAGTTCCCGAAGCTGCTTTTGCCTTTCTAACAAGGCGGATGAATCCGTTTGGATTGATGATTCTAGCGCCGGATTTATGTATGTATGCTGATTTAAACAGCAGATCTCGCATCTGTTCGGGCCCAATTTCGGGTTGAATCTGCCAGCCAAGAGCGAGCACGCCTGCGCAATACGGAATCGCCCAGCTCAGCCCGCCGTAGCCACAGTATTGATAGCTGAAATCTCCTTTGTCATACTCCTCAGCAATTGTCCGCGGAGCTGTCGGGACGAGAAGTCGTTGTGAGGATTTGAAATCATATTTTGAATCGTGTCTTGGATCGCCTGGGATACACCTGAGCACACTATCAGGTACCTTGGCATTGTACCAGCATTTGCCAATGAATCCACGATGGCTTGTGCAATCGAGTACCATGATGCCCGCTGCCTCGGCGAGGGCACAGGCTTTATCCCACAACTGCTGGTTTTTATCAAAAGGAGAGCTGTGGCCCGAGGGTGACGCTGAAACAGATACAACGCGAATCTTTTTCGATGCGGGCAGTTTCTTGTTTTGTTCAATAATCCAGTTTAGGGCCTGGGCCTGGTAGGCAGTGTCTTTATTCCAGGAGGGAGCAGCAGCGTAGTACAGGCGAGCATCGGGGGCAGTTCCACAGTTTGTTCCTACGAGCAGGCTCGCAACGGCTGGGCCGTGCATGCTGCTTTCTGATCCGCAACCCACATCGTGATATGCTGTTATCTTGCCAGCAAATTCCGGATGATCCTGATAGAGGGGCTGATCGATAATGGCTAC
>JAOUFU010000631.1 GCA_029858035.1 Phycisphaerae bacterium | reverse complement strand
ATAATCCTATAATATTGAGGCGAATCTGATGTCCCGTAATGCAGTCAAACACATTTTAATCAAGGTTCTAATCGTCACGGTGTGGGTTTCAGGACTATCTACGAAAACTCCGTTCGGATTTATTAGGTAATGAATAGAATATGCGTATAGTTTTCGGTGACAATATCAGGATTGCTGGCCTGCTGCCCGGCAGATTTGTCGGTGTATGTCAATTGTGGATTCAAACATAGAGAGCCATGAGGTGAAAGATGAGAATTAACGGTTTTGTCGGCGGCGTCCTTTGTCTCGTTTTTGTGATTTCCGCTGCCGCCGGCTTCGGGCAGGAAGAGGATTCATTAACGTTGCCGGGTGAAATACATTTGAATGAGCGACAGCCGCCCGATACCGTCCTGAAGACGATTGGCATTAAACCCGGTATGATTATCGGCGAGGTGGGAGCCGGGCGGGGACGTTACACAGTACAGATTGCTTCTCGAATCGGTCCCTCCGGAATGATCTACGCGAATGATATCGACGAGCAGGCCCTACAGTTTCTCAAAAGGCGTTGTGAGAATCACGGTTTTGCAAACGTAAAAACGATACTCGGTTCCGTAACGGATACAAACTTTCCCGATACAGCTCTGGATATGGTGATAATGGTTAACGTGGTCCACTGCCTGGAAAAGCCTGTCGAACTATTGAAAAATATCGACAGCGCCTTAAAACCGGAAGGATTTATTGCTATTGTCGAAGGCAATCTGGATAAATATACGTCTGGGTCCGTAGGATGGTATGCTCGCGACAAATTGTTAAAAATCTACGATGATGCCGGGTACGATCTTTTCAGGGAAGAAACATTCCTGCCCAAGGATAATATTTACTTTCTGAAAAAAGGCTCTCTGCAAGAGTGATATAATGCTGTTTTGGTTGATTCTGTTTTAAAAATTTTGGAAAGAAGTAACGATGAATCTTGAAATAGTCCCATTAGGAGAAAAACATCTCGAGGACGCGGCCGCACTGGCAAGCAGCCGTTATAAGGAGTTGTGCGAGGAGATACCTCTCCTGCCATCTCGTTACGCTGAGATCAGCGCCTTGTTGCCGCTTCTGCACAAAATCGTTGAAAAGGGGCCCGGAGTCGCCGCCATTTGCCGGGGTCGACTCGTCGGCTTCCTCACCGGTTGGCTTATCCCATCGTTCAGGGGAAGACAGGCGGTATCAAGCCCTGAATGGGGCAATGCTGTAGACCGGGAAAATAGCCGGCGTATCTGCGAGGAGATGTATACTCATATTTCAGCTTTATGGGTCGCTGATGGATACCTGACGCATCTAATCGGTACGCTGGCCGACGACAATGATGGCATTGAGGTTTGGCATTGGCTGGGCTTTGGAATGATTGCGGTGGACGCGTTGCGCAGCCTTAATCCGGCACAGGGCCCCAGCGCCAAGGTCGCTATTCGTCGCGGGGAACCAAAAGATATTACGGAAGCAATGGCGTTAATCCAGGCGTTGAAACATCACTCGGCTTCAGCGCCCACGTTCCTCGTCCAAACCGAACAACGGGATCAACGGTATTATGAGGAATGGCTGGCCAATCCCGACAATGTGTTCTGGTTAGCCTATAACGGGGCAGAGGCTGTAGCCTTCATGCAGCACGGGCCGGCCAGCATGGATACGTGTACTATCATTCGCGACGAAAAGACCACCAGCATTATAGGGGCATTTACCGAAGAAAGCCTTCGCAACAGGGGGATCGCTTCCGCTCTTCTCAATCGATCACTCGAGTGGGCGCGCGGCGCGGGCTACGAGCGGTGTGCAGTGGATTTTGAGCCCATGAATCCTCTGGCCACTCGTTTCTGGTTGAGAAATTTTAAACCGGTTTGCTATACGCTGGTTCGTCACGTTGACAAGATAGGAACATGAGTATGATAAAAACGGCAGGACAAATATAGTGCGACAGGCCGAGGCCGAAATCCTGCCGGTTTCGACATTCTTCCTGCAGCGGCCGAGTATGAATCCGAGCCGTCGACTTCCGGGTCATGAGCATGTGTAATAATCCAAGCATTATAAAGCACCAGACACTAAGTGACAATAATAGCAACAACTTAGCTTGAGCCTTTTGTCTGGTGTTTTCCTTTGTTTTCTGTTGCCTTGGCCACTTCTGTTAGAAAAATGTTAGAAGGGATCCCCTGCGACATATATGATGCTTGCTCCATATCGCGGATGGAATCTAATTCGAATCTCTCAGGCCCTGCTATGATCTTTCACATTGGCGAGCGCTGGGTCTTGTCTATATATGAATGCCCTAAATTATTATGGTTGATAAATATGCCTTTATCCTGTCCAGAATGTTAATCTGAGAAATTTTCGGCGCCACCATCCGAATAAGATAAAAATGCCTTTCCGGCATTCAGCCCAATGTCGCTTGTAGTTATCATAAGATAAAAAGCCCGGGCGCCGGCGTTATCGGCCGGCACCCGGTGATCAGTGCAATTGGTCAAAACCGTTAAAAGTCGAAATCAAGCAGCAGCGCCGCGTAATCCTCTTTCGCTATATCGTCGTCGCCCACCTGTCGGTGCGTGTATTCTGCATGGATGGCCACGTTT
>JAOUFU010000105.1 GCA_029858035.1 Phycisphaerae bacterium | reverse complement strand
ACAAGAACGGCGGTCGCGCATCCGAGGATTTTTGAGAGGGTTGTGAAGAGCTGTTTCTGTTCATGGAGCTCATTTATCGGTGCTCTGAGTAATCTTGGCTTTAGGAGTCGAGAGAAGAGCCAAAATAAAGTCAAGCCTATACTTAGAATATAAAGTACCAAAAAAGGAAAACTTGTACCGACGGGATTTGTCCATTCAAAAGCCGGGTGCCATTCGTTTACAGTTCGCCACATTTCGGCGTGCTTGCTGAAACTAATGACGAAGGTGTGAGTAAGGTTCGTCAAATGAAAGGGGTTGAAGACGATGGCCGCAATGAAAGCGACAAATCCGGCGGCGATGGTGTGGTATACACCTTTGAGTCCGATTGAAACGAACCATTTTTTTGAAAAGCTCGTCAGAAAGTTCAGCACAACAAACGGCACGAGCATAATGAATGCGTAGATATATCCGCCGTGGACATTACACCAGAAAATGACGAGTGGGACGATGAGCCAGATATATAATATGTTTCTGTAGGTTGCAAGAACAAGTATAAGCAAAAAGACGACAACGAGGACGTTTGAGAAGCCGGCGGGCCGGACGTCAAAGAAAGAACGGCCTACGAACATAGCAAAGCAGGCAAAGACAGCAGAAAGAGCCGGGTTTGCCCCCAAGATTCTACCAATGTAGTAAACGCAAATGACTGAAACTATGTAAAGGAAAATCTTCCAGTACACGAGCTGATTGAATGATGGCGGAAAGGTATCAGGATCCGCTATGGGCGATTCGTGTGTGAGCCAGTAGAAGATAACGTGTGTGAGCCAGTTCTGGTTTACCCATCCGGTAGGATGCCAGTACTTCAGTGTCTCGGGGCTGACTTTAGCGGCAATGGACCGTGCCCAACCGGGCCATTTTCTGATTTCAGCCGCCGAGGGACCCGCCTTGTGCGAGTTTGCGCTGAATGGCTCGACTGTGTCCACGCCGTGGTGTAGAAAGTGTCTGCCACATGCCATCGCGACCCAAGTATCGCCGGCACCGACCATGTGCGTGCTTGAGTGGAAAGCGAAGATGAGCATAGCGAGCCAGCCTAAGATCATCGGCCAGCCAGACAAAGCATGACATATATCGGATGTTTGCCCGTTAGAAATCTCTGGAGTTTCTACTATCTTTTTGGTTTTTGCAGCATTTTTGACGCGTCTTACCGTCTTGGCCATTTTTGTTTCTCTTCTAATCCTAACAGAAATATTTTTGAGCGAACAGGCAAAACTGAATGCCCGTTATTTAACTTACCACGTAAAATAATGCAGGCAACAAAAAACGTACCAGTAACAAAGCTATCCAGAGCGCAGATATTGAAATTCCTACAACAGCATACGCGGTTCCAATCAAATGTTGTTCACTGTTCCGTATCTGCTCAAGAGATTTCATTCCCAAAACAAGGCCCAAAATCCACGCTAAAGAGCAAGAAAAAGCAGTTATTATAAATCGACCCACAGTGATTATACCATGAGAAGAAAAGAATGATACAATCCATACAGCGAAAAAGCAACAAGGAGCAAGAATTCCCATTACCATAGAGGTGACCGCCATTTTGGAAGTTTTTGCTTTTTGGTTTATTATGTCACTGAATATATCGCCTATGTTTCGTTCCATTTCCATTCGGTTTTTCCTGTAAACCTGCTCTATACTATATATCGTCAGAATAGAGCTTTATACTTGTAGTTTCTGCAAGATACGGACCATAAGTTTCGATTCAGGAGAGTGATGTGCAGCCCAAACTCAATGCCCGTCTTCATTTTTATTTAACCTCTGTCATTTTAACTGATACGACCCAGACTTTTCAAGATAAGTGTTGTTTTGGTCATATAGAAAGCTGTTTTGGTTCCACGTTGTGCAGCAAAGAGAAGAATCAAATTCCATTATAACCGTTTTCGAGGGAGTAGACAGGCCGTAATTTACGAGTAACATCAAAGCAAAAATGAGGACTGCGGCAGCGGCGGTCACCCCGAAATCCCAAGCAGGATACCCTCGGCACTGATTCGCCGGCGCAGGTTTTGCCTGTGTATCGGGAATCGCAGCCAAGAGCCTCGGTTTGAGTGTTTCGGGGACTTCGACTTCGGGAAGACTTCGCAACTGGGCGGACAGCGATTTCAGAGTGATACGTTTTGATTTCTTTTCTCTTTTTTGTGTCATTGTTATACCCTGCCAGATAAATATTGCTTTAATGTTTTCAGAGCCCGGGAAGTCTGCCACTTAACAGTTCCGACGGGCTGGTTTAAAACTTTTGCGACCTGTCGAAAGCTGAGGCCCTGGATGTAGTGCAATAGAATGGCTATATATTCAGGCTGTTTCAGGCTGCGCATCGCTTCGTAGAGCAGGCGCGTGTTTTCGTCTGCGGCGAGGCGGTGCAAGGGATTTACATCTTTCGCTGCATTATCATTTTGAACCTCTAAGCCGGCCATCAAAGCAGCGTCTCGCCGGCGGCTGCGTTTTGAGTCAATGAATTTTCGGTAAGCGATCCGGTGCAGCCACGTTTCGAACGACGACCGGGCTTTGAAAGAATCGATGTTTGCCCAGGCAGAGGCGAATGTCTCTTGTGTCAGCTCCTCAGCAAGAACTGTGTCTCGCGTCAAATAAGCCATAAAACGATAAACGGCCCTGTAATGCTGAAGCACAGCTGCTTCATAAGCCTTGCGCCGACCCTGACGCAACATCTTTAGATTCTGTCGTTGCTCTCTACGCCCCACTCACATCTCCACGCGTGGAGCACAACTCGACTCTTGTGCCCAACTATAATAATTAGACGGACAGCAGTGTACAGGTGTTGGCGCAAAAATGGAAGAAACTTAAAAAAAGTGCAGTTTTTCCGCGTTTGCAAGATAAATTTTGCACACGCTGCCCGGCTGAGTGCTGAAATAGTGAGGCAGCGGCGAAATCTATTGGGCCAGCCATTTTTCTATTCTGTCCAGACCCTTTGTAATTTGTTCGAGCGAACAGGCAAAACTTAAGCGGACATTATTATCACAGCCGAACGGCAGGCCCGGCACGAGGGCGACATTTGCCTGCTCCAAAAGCGCTTTTGCAAAGTCCATACTTCCATTTATGGTCGCGCCGCCGATATTCCGGCCATAATGGCCTGAAACATCGGGAAAACAGTAAAAAGCACCCGTAGCTTCGGTGCATTCAACTCCCTCGATACTGTTGAGCCGTTGTGTCATATATTTTCCCCGCCGTTCGAATTCAGCCCTCATCTTTTCGATGGCTTCGTCGGCGGGCGGTCCGAGGGCGGCAATAGCGGCATATTGACCGAAGGTTACGGCGTTTGAAGTCATGTGGGATTGCAGCCGGCCCATCGCCTTTATCACATCGAGCGGCCCCGCCGTGTAACCGAGGCGCCATCCCGTCATGGAAAAGGTCTTGCTGAATCCGTTTAGAGTCAGCGTCCTGTTATAGGCGTCTTCGCTGAGTGACGCAAAGCTGACAAATTTGGTATCGCCATAAATTAGTTTTTCATAAATTTCGTCTGACATCACGTATACGTTCGTGCCTTCGAGAACCCTGGCTATGGCTTTGAGCTCTTCCGGCGTATACGTGAAGCCGCCGGGATTATTGGGCGAGTTTATCAGAAGCATCGCGGTCTTTTTGGTGATGGCCTTTTTGAGCTGGGCCGTCGTTATCTTATAACCATTCTCTTTCTTTGTCTGGACAATCCTGCTAACAGCACCGGCGAGCTTTATCGTTTCGGGATACGTCACCCAGTACGGCGTCGGCAAAATCACTTCATCGCCGGGATCAAGCACCGCCTGCATCGCCTCGTAGACTGAATGTTTGCCCCCAATGTTAACAATAATCTGCTCGGGAGCGTACTTGAGGCCGTTTTCCCTTTCCAGCTTGTCGGCAATGGCTTTCCTCAACTCGATGATACCTGCGGCCGCTGTATATTTTGTCTGCCCCGCTTTCAACGCTTCTATAGCGGCTTCTTTGATATATTCCGGCGTGTCGAAATCCGGCGCCCCGGCGCCGAAACCAACCACATCCACGCCCTGGGCCTTCAATTCCTGTGCCCGCGTCGTCACGGCTATCGTTGCCGACGGCGGTACGTCCTGTGCACGCTTGCTGACTTTCATTCCTTTTGTCTCCTTAATTCATAATTTTTCATTGTAAGCGGCAATAATATTAGAAACATGAAAGTGGGTCAAGAAAAATGGAGAATACTCGATGCTTGATTCTCGATACTTGATACACGATGCTGGATACTTTTATGTAAGGGGGTATTTAGTAGTCTTTAAAATTTCTCATCCATTCGGGCCAGTTTGAGGGCTGTACGCCTCCGGCGGTGGTCCATGGGCCGGCGGTGTTAAAGTCGGGGTACCACTTTAAGGTCCACAATCCTTTAAGGCCGACCTTTCTGACAGAGGAATTCATAAACAGGACGTTTATATACCCATAATGGCGGTCGATTATGCAGCTACCTGAGTTTTGTGTAACCACAAACGGCTCAGATGACGGTGGAGAGAACTGGTCATGCAAGCCGCCTGTGGGTGTGCCGCAATCAAACCACAAAGGCACATAACCCGGAGACTTAACATCGGTAGTTTTCCAGACGTTCGGGGCGTTCGGGAACGGTTCATACCCATACCCACCTCTGCTATAACTCACAAGTCCATAGCTGCCGTACAAATCATAATCGCTTGTGCCTACAGGTCCTAACCTGCCCCAGGCCAGGGTCTTTCCACCCCTACTGTCCATAGTAGATTGGCCTGTAGGATTTGCAATTTCTTTGGCGGACGGGCAAATACGTATGCTCTTTATCTGGCGAGGGATATAGTAATCGTACCACCAATTCGGCTCATTACCGGGAGAGTAGTAAATGTTAGTAAGGGGGAAAGTGTCATCGGTATCGTGGAAGAACATCATCCAGATTTCGTTCCATTGCTGCAGGTTGGACTGACAGATAACGGTTTTTGCCTGGCCCCTTGCCAGTTCAAGGGCAGGCAACAATAAGGCAATCAATAAGGCAATAACAGCAATTACCACCAAGATCTCTATTAACGTGAATCCCTTTCGTTTGCGCATCTGATTCTCCTGCGTAGAATTTTAGTAGTCTTTAAATTTTCTCATCCAATTCTGCCAGTCCTCCGGCTCGGCGCCGCCGGCCCGCCCAACAGAATAAGAATAAATAATAAAAGCAAAAAATTACTCTAAGGTGGAGGTTATGGAGTATATCCCAATTCGCCCCACACGGCCTTCTGCACTCTGTACAAATCCGGATTGCCCGGCGATGAAGATAAACTGCCGTGACGACCCGTGTTTTGCCAGTAGTCGTAGTCCATCTCGGCAATCTCTATCGTACGCGGGTCTTCCCACTTCCAGTATTCAGCACGCCCATCTGCAAAAGAGAAGTTTGTCCCGTTTCCATGTCGCGCCGTAATTTGGTCCCACCATCGTTCCTGGTCGTACCAAATGGTCCAGCTTGCCGGACTTAGCCGGCCTTCATCAAGAAAAACAGCCCTCCCGCCCGGGCTGCGAATCTCCATCCGAGTTCTAATTATCTTCCCGGCGGCTCCAGGTATCGCGTCATAACCATTCATGGCATCAACTACAGCATAAGTGACAACCTCTCCAAACAAACCAGTCGTGCACCTGTAGAGTTTTACGTTCGGGCAGTATTTAAATATCAGGCCATCTTCGATTCCCTGTATTCGTTCTTCTATTGTGGCACCCTGGCCGGGCCAGTAGACCCAACAAGTGCCGTCCGGGTTGAAGCCGCCGGTGCTCGTATTACCGTTAACGATCCTGTCATCGTTATCATCAGCATACAAATTCCAGGCAATCATCAACTGCCTCAAATTGTTAAGACACATGGCACGCTTGCCCTGCTCTCTGGCCCGCTCCAGTGCCGGCAAGAGCATCGCCATCAAAAGCGCAATAATGGCGATTACCACCAAAAGCTCTACCAACGTAAAGCCCGTTAGAAATAAGGCCGGCAATTCAGGACAGACCTTTTTCCTGCGAACTTCCAACGGGGTAAATGCTTTTCGTTTTTGCATGGCGTTTCTCCTTCTGTCTTGAAGGTTTTTCTAAACCGACATTTCCGACTTAAATTCGATGCAATTCGCTGCTGTGTTTGTCTAAATAATTATAACCGAACCGGCTGCGTTGAAGCAAGGGATTTTCGATAATTTTTGCATTTCAAACCGGACAGATGAGGCTGAGATGATGAGTTTTTCCGTGTTTAGCGGCAATTATAGTGCCCTCTCAGGGACATTAACAAGGGCGAAAGCAGTTGCAATTCGAAGAAAGATTTGTTATTGTAAATCAGATGGAGGAGCAGCAAAGTAATAGAAGGATTAAGCTACATTATGAGGTTTTGAGGACTATGCGTAGAGTTTTATTTTGTGCCCTGTTGATTTGTTTGGTCGCAACCGTTGTATCTGAGGCGGATTTCTACGTGGACGGGGTCAACGGCAATAATATGAATCCCGGAACGAAGTCTGAACCGTTCCAGACATTAGAGCGAGCAAGGGATGCGATACGTGTAGTAAGCAGCGGCGGATTGCCGGAGGGTGGCGTGACGGTTTGGATTCGGGGCGGTGTCTATGCTCGGTCAGGCACGTTCACACTCTCAGCGATAGATTCAGGAGAAGAGGGTAAACCAATCGTGTATCGGGCATACCCCGGCGAAGAAGTGCGGATAGTCGGAGGAAAGCAGCTACAGTCGGAATGGTTTACGACGGTGACGGCGGCGTCAGCGGTCTGGGGGCGGCTGGATGCCGCAGCCCGTGGGAACGTGATACAGGCAGACCTTGGGGCGCACGGTATTACGGATTACGGTGTTTTGCATAATCGCGGTTTCGGTAAAGGCGGTGACGCGGCGGCGGAATTGTTCTTTGGTGACGAAGCAATGCAATTGGCAAGGTGGCCTAACGAGGGTTTTGAGAATGTAGCCACAGTACCTAACGACCCTTACGGCAAGCAATTTACTTATAACGGTACGCGGCCTGAGCGGTGGTTAACAGCGGAGGAGCCGCTCTTCTTCGGGTACTGGTATTACGGGTGGGCGGAGCTTTACTCAACGGGAACGATTGATACGGCCACAGCTACTGTTACGCTGGATTACGACCCGCAGTACGGAATCAAGGTCGGGGCGTCCTGGTATGCGTTGAACCTTTTAGAAGAAATTGATACGGCGGGCGAGTGGTATTTGAATCGGAGCAGCGGGGTACTTTATTTCTGGCCTCCGGGGCCGCTGGAGAGCGGGCGCATCTCCGTTTCGACATCGGCTGAACCGTTGATTGAGCTTGTCGATGTTTCTTATGTGAGACTAAACCGGCTTATCTTCGAACTTGGCTGGACAACGCTGGTGAGGGTCGAAGGCGGTGAACATAACCTGATTAGCAACTGCGTGGTGCGCAACGGGGGAACGGACGGTATAAATGTATCCGGCAAGAACAATAGAGTTATATGCTGTGAGGTCTACGGACAGGGTAATAAAGGCATCGTGCTCGGCGGAGGTGACCGGTATAGTCTTACCCCTTGTGGGAACGGAGTGCATAACTGTCACATTCATCATTTCGGCCGATGGTGTCGAACCTACCGCCCTGCCGTTGATATCTCCGCGGTCGGCGCGGTCGTGTCGCACAACCTGATGCACGACGGCCCGCACAGTGCGATTCTAACCGGGCGGAACGAGAACCTCATCGAATACAACCGGATACACAACGTCTGTAAAGAAACGAACGATTCGGGGTCGATATATACTGGCCGAGACTGGGGGAGCAGGGGCAATATTATCCGGCACAATTTTTTCCACCATATTTCGACGGAACAGCCGGGCAGCCATGATGTGCACGCGGTTTATCTTGACGATTGTTCAAGCAGTCACAGAGTTTTCGGTAACGTTTTCTACGAGGTTTCGGGGCGTGCGATTATGTGCGGCGGCGGGCGCGACAATATTATTGAGAATAACGTTATCGTCAAGTGCGGAGCGGCTCACTTTACGGACCGTCGCGGCGTCGTAAAAGTCAACGAAATACCGGGTGACAGCTGGAACCTTCCGGAGAAGATAGAAAAGTATAACTACACGCAGCCGCCGTGGAGTACAGCATATCCACAGCTTGCGTCCATCATGAGTGAAGGGTATGACCAGGCAAAGGAACCGAAGGGTAACGTGATTGCGAGGAATATCGGCTGGCAAAACGGTGAGTGGCTGGATGAGGGGACATGGGGCGGAGCGGGCGGTTTCGGCTTCTACACAATTTTTGATAATATGCAGGACACGGACCCGAAGTTTGTGGACGAACCGAGTCTGAATCTTGAGCTTCATTCCTACTCGCCGGCCTTTTTACTGCCCGGCTTTGAGGCGATACCTTTCGGGCAGATAGGCAGGCTGGTCTGTTCGTGGGACTGCGACCTTGACGGCGATGACGATGTGGATTTCGCTGATTCTTCGTGGTTTGCATCGCGGTGGCAGGATACGGGGTGCGATAGTACAAACGGATGGTGCCGATGGGCGGATATTACAAGGGACGGGGCTGTCACCATTGTGGACCTTTGTGCATTTGTGGGGAACTGGCTGGAATCTATTAAGCCACCACAACCGGGTCAGACGAGTAATCCGAATCCCACGAATGGTGCAACAGGGGTCAATGCAAATTCTGATTTGAGCTGGACGGCCGGTGCCGGTGCCACATCGTACGATGTTTATTTTGGCACGACGACCGGTCCGGGGACGTTCCAAGGCAATCAGAGTGCTGTTATATTCGATTCCGGCACCATGGCTGCAGGTGCTAAGCACTACTGGCGGATCGATTCGGTCAATGACTGGGGCAAAACGGTGGGCAAAGAGTGGATATTTTTCACGGTCTCGCCGCCACCTCCTTAAGCGAGCTATTATAAGCTTATGTGATATTGGGGGAAATGAGTTTCAGTTTGCATCCTTTTTCATGCTTTTAGCGGAAAATTGCCACCGAAATCGCGGGAATAGTAACAGAAAGGTGGTTGAATTGGGGAGTTAAATTTGGTATCATATTTAGTAGTGAAACCTGACTGCGGTGGGAAATGATTATAGATGGGAAACAATAATTGAATACATTTTTGGAATGGGTTAGCTATGCACGATGTAAATAAGGTTGCAATGAGGGACATAGCGAAAGTTATTGTGGTTGGAGCTATATTTTTAATTTCTGTTTTGCCAGGCATATCCTACGGGGCGGGTCACTTTGTAGTAGCTTTCCAGCGTCAATTATCCGCATGGGAAAACAGTGCCGGTACGGATTGCATCGGCGGACATGTGTGCAGAGTCTGGGTGTGGGACGAAGATGGCAATCCGATACCTAATATCGATTTGTATACGACCTGGGATGTTCTGATGGCTGCGACGGACAGCGACGGCCGCTGCGAAATACCGATATGGGATAATGATTATGATTTGAAATGTGTGGATGGACAGGGAGCAACGAGTGATTCTACGCGTTTGATGACAACGCACCGTCCTGAGTGCTGGGGACATTACTCTTTCGAGGTAGGGTTTCTATATAAAACAGATGAGTCGAATCCCGGTGAATTTGACCTTGATATGAACGGCAGCTGGAATGAACGAGCGCCCGCCATTCAGGACAACGATGCACCTTACACGAAGAGCTTGGCCTATAGTGGGGTTGACTGTACTGATTACTGGTCGGACCAATCTTTTTATGGCAACTGGCAGAATCCTCCCTCCTATTTCGGGCAAACCTTTGTGGCCACCGGCAACCGTGTGGTTTCGGCCCGGGTCCAGGGCATAATAGGCGGTAACGATTTACTTGATTGGCAGCTTCGGATTGTTACATTCCCCGGCTTGCAGCCCGTCGGGACGACCACTTCTGTACCGTATCGCTGGCCCTTCGGCTGGGAGGCCTTCTGGGGAGTGAATGATTGCCCTGTAGTCGCCGGACAGACATACATGTTACAGGCTTGGCGCAACAATGGCGGCATGAATATTTACCATGTTACCCAAGATGTGTATCCTCACGGTCAATATTACGAGGGGACAACAGCATACCCAGGGTGGGACCTCAATGGGCATGTCTGCTGTATGAATTACGCCGACCTTCCGGATTATGATTTCAACAGGGACGGCAAGATTGACTTCAAAGATGTCTGTATACTCGGACAATACTGGTCCGGGGATGAACCATCAGTTGATATTGCTCCACCACCAGCGGGCGATGACACAATAAATCATAAGGACCTGGCTGTTTTAGTCGAGCACTGGCTGACAGCATCGGCGATACCACCACTGCCTGCTTCGGCGAGTAATCCGAATCCGGGTCATGGGGCAATGAACATTGACAAGAATGCTGATTTGAGCTGGACGGCCGGGGAAGGCGCCACATCGTATGATGTTTACTTAGGGACGAGCAGTCCTCCGCCTTTCATAAGCAACCAGACTGCTGCCACATTCGACCCGGGCACAATGGCTGATAGCACCATTTACTATTGGAAGATAGATTCTGTCAATGGGTGGGGCAAAACGGCCGGTGAAGAGTGGATGTTCGCTACGAGTATGCCGCCACCTCCTTAAACCGTTTTTTTCAATATCATCGAAATCCGAGGTCGCGAGAAACGCCAGTATAAGGCGAATGCGGATTTCAAACCGGCAAAGGCTTGCGAAGTAGAGTAAGAGAGTCCAAGTCCATTTATTGACAGCTACGTTTACAAACGCTAATCTATGCTTATGATTCGTATTTTTCAAATTGCGTTTTTAACCAGTTTGGCTTTGCTGCTGACAGGGTGCAGAAGCCC
>JAOUFU010000630.1 GCA_029858035.1 Phycisphaerae bacterium | reverse complement strand
TTCAAAATGTTCACACCCACGGCGGAAAGAAAACTGATAATTGACTGGGTTGTCGATGTCGCCAGGCAGGCCGGTGCCGATGCCTGTCCGCCGTTTGTTGTGGGCGTAGGGATTGGAGGCGATTTTGAGCTAAGCTGTCTGCTCAGTAAAAAGGCACTGTGCCGAAACCTTACATCCAAAAACAGCGACGATTTCTATGCAAAGCTCGAAGTGGATTTGCTCTCGGCAATCAATGCGCTCGGCCTCGGTCCGCAGGGGCTCGGCGGCGACACTACAGCCCTGGCCTGTTTAGTCGAGACCGCCCCGTGCCATATAGCATCGCTGCCGGTGGCGGTAAACATCGAATGCCACAGCCACCGGCACAAATCAGCCGTTATTTAACCGGCTGTTCGATAATGTCTGCCAGTCCCACATCGATATATTGACCGCCGCTCGTCTGACGGCAGCGCACGGCCAGGCAATTACGCCCGACCTTTAAGGCCTGGCAAGCCTTTTCACTAATAGGAGCCGTGGTATAATCCGAAGTGAATCCTTTCAGATTCGCCGCCGGCACACCGTTGATATAAACCTCGGCATCCTCATCATGGTGAATTTGCAGGTGCGGCTGACCGAATTGTTTGTCCTTCAACTCAAACGTTCGCCGTAACCAGATGTCCGATGTCTTCCACTCGGTCCGCACGACAGAGCCGGGCGTGCCTTTGGTGCCGAATCCACCGACGCCTTTCTTCCAGGAAGAATCGTCGAATCCGGGTTTTTCCCATCCACCGCGGGGCCTGTCCGTAGTATAACTCCATTCGATGCCCTGCTCCTGTGATGTCGGCACAATCGTTTTGATTATCGGGGGCGGCAGGTAAAGCTTGCGGGCGGCTTCGACCATCTGTTTAACGTCCGCCTTTACCATCGCCCGGTCGTAGGTCATATATCCGTTGACCTCAACCTCCACATCCGTAGTCTGGGTGTACACAGCGGCTGAAAGCCCCCTCCCAATCAGCGGCCGAAGATTGCTCAGCAAATCCACATACGCTTTCGTCAGGTCCGACCTGGTTTCATAACTGCGATAACCCCAGTTCTTCTCTTCCTGCCAGGTATGCCCTTTAAGCGGCAGACCAAGACCGCCGAATTCACCCAGAACCGCTACGCGTTTCTCCTCGTTGGGTGGTGCCGCAGGACCGGGATAGCTGTGAATATCGCGCACGTCGCCGCTTTCTTTGTTCGACCAGCCGCTGGATTCGTTCACCAGCCGCGTCGGGTCCCACTCTTTAACCAAAGCCGAATAGCGCGGCGTGTCATGCTGTCCCCATCCCTCGTTAAACGGCACCCACATAATGATGCTGGGATGATTACGGAAATTGTCAACGAGCCGTTTCAGTTCCAGCTCGAACTGCTTACGCGCCTCATCCCCTTTGTTATTGCCGCTGGCCATGTCCTGCCAGACCATCAGCCCTAATTTGTCGCACCAGTAGTACAGTCGCGCCGGTTCTATCTTGACGTGTTTTCGCAGCATATTACAGCCGATTTCCTTCAACACCTCGATGTCGTAGCGAAGGGCCTCGTCCGTCGGCGCCGTATACAATCCATCCGGCCACCAGCCCTGGTCCAGCGGGCCATACTGAAACAGCGTCTTGTTGTTCAAACACAACCTATTTATCCCGTATTGGTCCTTCCTCACTGAAATCTTGCGCATGCCGAAGTAGCTGTCAACTTTGTCACGGGTCTTGCCCTCTTTCACCAGCTTTACTTCGAGGTCATAAAGGAAAGGCGAATCCGGTGACCAGAGCTTTGGATCCTCTATCTTGATTGTACATTTATTTAACCCGGGTGTACCACCGGATATCTGTAAATGACCCTTGCCTTTCACTTTAGCATTTAATTCATATTGGCTGATGTCGCCTGCGGTATCAACTTCGACGTCTACAGTGCTGTTATCAATATCGGGGACAATCTTGATAGCCTTGATATACGTTTCAGGCACCGGTTCCAGCCAAACGGTCTGCCATATCCCCGTAACCGCCGTGTACATGATACCGCCCGGTTTCTTCACCTGCTTGCCGCGGGGCTGATTTCCAGCATCAGTCGGGTCCCAAACTGATAGAACGATTTCCTGCGAACCTGACTTTTTCAGCGCATCGGTGATATCGAATGTAAACGCATCGTATCCGCCCTTATGATTGCCGAGCTCTTTTCCGTTGACCCACACCGTTGTGTCCCAGTCAACCGCACCGAAATGCAGCAGTACCCGTTTGCCCTTCCTCCACCCGCCGGATACCTTAAATGTCCGCCGATACCACAGCCGGTTATCTTCACCCACCTTCTTCATCACACCCGACAAAGCCGACTCAACCGGAAACGGCACGAGAATCTGGCCATCGAATTCTTCCGGCTGCTGTGCATCCCTGGCTACAATGGCATAGTCCCATAATCCGTTAAGATTCTGCCAGCTCTTGCGGACCATCTGAGGCCGGGGATACTCACGGTGGGCCTTGCCCGGTGAAACATCCCTTGCCCATTGCGTCATAAGCGGCCCTTCAGCCGGCTTCCACTTCGCCAACACCGATGAGCTAACGCACAAAATCGTGCATATCAGGACCA
>JAOUFU010000629.1 GCA_029858035.1 Phycisphaerae bacterium | reverse complement strand
ATCGCACACTGCCTGGCCCACAAGGTGCGTCGAGATTGCGAACACTTTAAGGCCGTGCTTCTTCAGCATGTCAAGCTTGGCCTTGCAGTAGTTGCGGTCGCTAAGCGCCTTGTCAACATCGAAGTGGTCGCCCCAGCAAGCTAACTCCAGACCATCATATCCCCAGCTTGCAGCCTTTTTGGCCAGCTTTTCCAGAGGCAAATCCGCCCATTGTCCGGTGAAAAGTGTTACAGGTCTTGCCATTTGTCATTCTCCTTAAATCGAAAACACAAAATCCTTCTTACCTAAAACGCATTAATCTTTTATCTATAAGAAACAACGCTTACGGGCGTCATATTATTGCAATTTTCCATCGCTCCGATTTTTTACCATTGTGTAACTTCTATTCCCAAAAGGGCTTACAGGCCAAAAAGGAGGTTCATCCCTGCTAACACTCCAAATAAGCATTTCATTATAACTTTCAGGGTGCGATAATCAATCCCAAAATTCCCGTTAAAACAATACCTCCTTTGCACTATTTGGCCCGGTTTCCTGCATCTAACCACGCCTTAAAAATCGTTATATTACTTCACCACTTCAACCGTTGGCCCGTCAACAAATTCTGAATACTTTTTGGCCAGCTTTACCCGCTCCGGCATCGGGCCTTCGGTAATCCAGATACGATAGCGCAGCGTCAAGGTTTCACCGGCGCCGATTTTCTTCTTAAAGAACGCACCGAACCGGCCGTAATCCCGGTACGCCGAATAGACAACAGGCTTTGGATTATCAGGACAATCCATATACAGGACGCTGTAACGTTTACCATTCAGACCATAAGACATCCCCGCCCACGGAAGGTCCTCGTCCTTTTTAGGATTGATACCATCCTTGTGGAAAAGATAAGTCGCTTTCACATCTTTATCGCCCTTGGCAACATCGTCGTGTGGCCGATACTGAAATCCGGCATGTTCCGGATCACCATCGAGCAACACGTCACCGTTAACAGCATTCAGTTCGGTAACAAATTCCAGCAGCAGGATTGTGGGTTCGCTTTGACGAAACACCGTGGTTTTCCGCTGCTCGGCAATAATCGTTTGGCCGTCTTTGTCATTCCAGTGAACCAGCGAATTTGACTTCGCCAGGACCGGGCCGGCCGTCAGCTCAAGAAACTTCTCTGCCTTCTGGACTCTTCCCTGCTCGCCCATGTGCCAGAAATCATATCTCTTGCCTCCGAATTCCAGTTTGTTCCAGCCTATGAATATCCCGCGATGGTGCGGGTACAGAATTTTATTTGTCATATACGGATGCAGACCGTCCGGCCCATTGGTCAGCAGGTTCTCGCCGGCAGCGTCGAACACATGCAAAAATGTTTTGTAAGTCTCTAACACCCGCTGCTTGGTCGACCTGTCAAGTGCATACATATACCGCGTCACCTTGCGTCCGCCGAAAAGCAAATCCATATATTCACCTTCCGTGTCCTTCCAGGAAAAGGTGTCCTCATCTTCTTTTTCCCTCCGTTTCAAGGTGGCAGTCCAACTGTTTGTACTACCAGCTTCCGCCCGCGGCATTACCCACCACAACTCGGCCTTCTTGTCGCTGCCCATCACAATCTGGCCCGGTATCGGCATTCCATATATTCGCGCCGTCCCACGACTTATCTGCCTGAGACTAACAGCGATCTCCTCAACAGGCACATTCGCTAACGAGCCGGGCAAATCAATGACTGTATGAACAGGGATATCGACACAATCAACCTTTGACCCTGATACTCTAAGACGAATCTCCTGCGCCTCACTCGCACCGGCCAAACCAAAGACCAACCCAATCACAAGTATCGCACCCATAAATTTTCTTCTGCTCTTCATACCTCGTCCCCTAATAATCATTAATCATTTCTACAGCCTCCACGGCGACCGCATACTGCGCCCTGTCATGCTGTCGGCGGCACTGTCATTTATAAAGCGTTCATTCTTCGGGTCCCATTTCACCTTTCTGCCCAGCAGCATCGCGATGTTGCCCAGATGGCAAACGGTAGAAGAGCGGTGTCCGATTTCGGCCGAGGCGATCGGGGCCTTCCGGCTCTTTATACAATCCAGGAAGTTCTGCTTGTGGTCCCTGCTGTTGTACAGGTTAATTTCATCCGGCCCTATCTTTTCCTTCAGAAGTGACTTCGGCTCTGCATCTATTTTGCCGCGCGTTACGAAAACCCACCCTTCGCTGCCTTCGAAACGTGTGTTCCCTCCTCCGGTTGTCAGAAGCAATTTGACGCCGTTGGCGTACGTGTACGTGATATCCACTTTCTTTGCGGTCGTGAACAACCCGCTTTCGGGAAAGTCGCCTTTACCCTCGATTTCCACCGGGCCTGTATCGTCGGCGTCGTTTCCCCACTGGGCTATATCAAGATAATGAGCGCCCCAGTTGGTCATCTGGCCGCCGGAATAATCCAAAACAAAACGGAATTGATAGTGACATCGCTGTTCCGTATACGGTTCCCACGGTGCAGGCCCCAGCCACATATCGTAATCGAAGCCTTCCGGCACCGGCTGGGCCTCCCACGTCGGCGGGCACTTCTTGTTGTTTCCCGGTATCCCGACTTTAATCGTATGCAGCTTGCCAATC
>JAOUFU010000628.1 GCA_029858035.1 Phycisphaerae bacterium | reverse complement strand
CATTTTGTCCCACAAATTTTGGAAGGCTTCTGTAGGAGTGGAGAAATAAATTCCTTGCAGTGCAGGAGGTAAGAGAGGGTTTTCCGGAATAAGGTTGGCATCAGTCATGCTGGCATTTTGAATGATAAGCTCAGCTTCGGAATCGAGTTCATCCAAGATTTTTTCTAATGCATTTTCAGGAATGAAGTCATCATCGCCTAATGGGTAAAGAAAGCGCCCTTTTCCTAATGCTAGAGCTGCTGCCATATTTTCATCAAGGCCTATTTGTTGAGGTTGCGATCGGAATTTAAAACAAGAATAAGTCGAAAGGGTGGATAAATATTCTGCGGTTCCATCGCTTGAGCAATTATTTGAAACACACACTTCCACATTTAGTCGTTCTGCCTGTGGCAGCAAGGATTCCAACAGTTGACGCAAGTAGACGATCCTGTTTATGGTCGGAATACAAATTGAGAGAGGAGGGTGAGAGGACATGTACGGTTTGGTTAACTTGGCAAACATTTTAATTAAACCAGATATCTATTTTCCTTTGAAGTGAGTTGGAAAATTCTAGTGTTTAATTGAGAAAGTTGAATATTGTATCTCGTAACTGCGCGTTACCAGGATAATTTAGCTTTGGATAAGCGCATTTTCCCAAGGTTGTAGGCGAGATCGAATTTATCTCGCTGAGGAATACAAGAATCTTGCACTGCCGGATTAATGCGTTGTGCGTGGCCTAGATGGTTTCTTTATTGTTCCAACATTGAACAGTATCACTACGAGCTAGACTGTTTGATATCATAACAATCTTGAATATAGCTGCTCAATAAATATGAACACACCTCAAGTTAGTATCCTGATTCCAGTCTTTAACCGAGAAAAGTTAATTGCGAATTGTATTCAGTCTGCACTTCATCAGACGTTTACAGATTTTGAAGTTGTGGTTGTTGATAACCATAGCAGCGATGGAACATGGGAAATATGCAGGAAGTATGCAGAGCAAGATAATCGTGTCAGGATTTTTCGCAATGATGTAAATATTGGCCCGGTTCTAAATTGGCAGCGCTGTATCAATGAGGCAAGCGGGCTATTTGGAAAAATTCTTTTTTCAGACGATTTGCTTTTTGAAGACTGCTTGGCGAAAACAGTCCCATTCTTGATGAATGATCCGGAAATTGGTTTCGTTATTACGGCAGTAAACCTGGGAGAAACTCCATCAGCGGGGCGCTTGGTTGCCTTGTTTTCTGATAAATCCGGCAAATACCCATCCTCACGCTTTATCGAAGCATCTTTATATGGCGGACAAGTTACCGTTTCACCCGGTAATGCCCTATTCCGCATGTCGGATTTGAGGAGAAATCTAATATTGGATATTCCTTCGCCAACTATTAAAAACTTTCTTGAGCTTGGGGCAGGGCCCGATTTGTTGTTATATTTGTTGACGGCTCGGACTTATCGATCATTTGCGTTTATTAACGACCCTCTCTGTTTTTTTAGATCCCACGAGGGTTCGATAACTGCATCCACCAAGATTGAGGAGATCAGTCGTTACTATACCCAAGCATCAATTTGGTTCGTAGAGCAATACCTTAGTCGGAGGGAAATAAATAAATACTATGTTTATGCATGGTATCGGTTTTGCCAGAATTCAAGGCCTAAACGCTGGGTACGGCCCTCAACATTTCTTCGCGGCTTTACTGCAAGATCGGATACTCCGCTATTTTTTCCCATATTTAGGTTCGCGCTGTATAAGCTAAAATTAAAATTTGGTTTGACGCGTTCTTCCCGTGACGAAAAATAGGCAAAATTAGGGCATCGAAATGGTTTTCCCTCCGCGAATACGAAATTTTTTTGCTGGCAAAGACAAGCCTTATGTGGTTACTTTCACCGGTGGCATGGGCGCCCAGATCATCAGCGCTGCGATCTATTTTTCCATGAAGAATGCCGGTCGCCCTGTTTATGCCGAACTTTCATATTTTGATAAACCGGAAAGTGTCGCCGTAACCGGGAAGGTGGGCGATTGTTCTCACTGGGCATGGCAACTTGCACCATTCGATTTGTTTCCCGCGTCATTTGATGCAACTCCCAGTCTCACCAATCGAAATGCAGATATTCTGCAGGATAGCCCGCAAAAACTGGAGCTTGGCCTATCGGCGCTTGCGCAGTCAGAAGTACAGAAGCGTTTTGCAATTCCGGCTGGCGTCAGCGACATCCTACCCGGACAATCTGCTAACGGTTTTCTATGTATACATGTGCGGCGTAGCGATTACGTTAATGTTGCGAGTCATCTGGTGCCGGACGACGAATTTATCAGCTTGGCCAGAAAGTTCTCCGGTCTGATCAAAAGTGTCGCTGTCATATCCGATTCTCCTATCGGGCCTGATTTCCGGAATGCGGCGTCATCGTATTTTGAAGAACATTTTTTTCTTGACAATACCGACCCTTACACGGCCCATCGCATCATGCGTAGCGCCCGCGTCTTGATCTGTTCCAATAGCCAATTCAGCCTGATTGCCGCCGCGCTCAATCCGAATGCTTTGGTGCTCATTCCAAAGCAATGGTTTGGCGGGAAAGATCGAGAGATGGAAGCGTCCATCCATTCACGTTGTTCATTTCGAAT
>JAOUFU010000104.1 GCA_029858035.1 Phycisphaerae bacterium | reverse complement strand
AAATCGACGACGTTTTTGACTTCTATGACATTGTAAAGGTGGCAAGGACCCTTTAATCATGAACTGTATCTCGTGAAACCGGAAGCGAGATAAGAGCAAATTATGCCGACGAGAAGACAGGAAAAAGTGGCCCGTGTGGTGAAAGAAGCGGTTAGTGATGCTATTGCCAACCATCTTAACGATCCTCGTATTGAGGGATTTGTCAGCGTTACCAGAGTTGAGATGGCCGCTGATTTGCGAAATGCAGATGTATTTCTTAGTATCTTTGGAAAAGATGATGCCGCGCAAAATAGAACTTTTATGGCAATATCCCACGCAACGAGCCGAATACAATCGCAGGTTGCTCGTAAATTGTCGAGCAAATTCTGCCCCGTTTTGCATCTTTACAGAGATGAAAAATTAAAAAAAACCCTGGAGACTATGAAACTGATAGACCAGGCTGTCAATCAACCGAAAAAGAAGGACCCTGACACATAGGCAGTTGCATGGTGAGAATGTGATCTGTACATACAGGGGATGATATGAAAAACAGCAAAGAATATTCAAAAAAAGTGCTTGAGTTGTACCGCTCATTGAAGGCCAAGCATCCGAAAGTTAAAAAAGTTACCTATGATGAGCCGGCGGATGCAGTTGTTTATGCTATCGTCGGAGAAAATATGAAAGGGCCGGCGACCGAAGCCGCAATTAAGAGATTTGCCGAGTATTTCATTGACTTGAACGATTTGCGTGTCTCGCAGGAAGAAGAAATTTTAGAAGTTTTGGGCGAGGATACACCAAACACAAAGGACATTGCTTCAAACCTTACAAAGGCTTTAAAAGCTATATTCGATCAATATAATAGTGTCAGCTTGGAGACGTTGAAGAAAATCGGCAAACGGCCGGCCAGACAAGTTCTTGAGAAAATGGATGGTATCAGCCCCTTCGTGGTCAATTATTGCATGTTGGCGTCTCTGCAAAGCCATGCCATACCGCTCACTAAAGGGATGATAGAATACCTAAGAAACAACCAAATGGTCGTACCTGACGCTGATGAACAGCAGATAGAAGGCTTTTTAGCAAAACAGATTTCGGCTGAAAACGCATACGAATTTTATGTTCTTTTACGACGCCAGAGCGAAGCAAGAAAGACAAAGAAAAAAACTGTTCGAAAAGTAAAAACAAAAAAGGCAACTAAAACAAAAAAAAGTAAACAGGAATAAAAGCATAAAACGCCAAACTTGACTTCTGCGATGTCGTGCAAAAGCAGGAGCAGGGGCGGATGAGTCACAAGGTTTTAAATTCGAGATACGAAAAATGGCAGAAGATATGCTAAAATTAGGTATTCCCACAGGCAGCCTGCAAAAGGCGACAATAGTGCTTTTCAGCAAAGCCGGCTTCCACATTTCGGACTCTGAAAGAAGTTATTCCCCGACTATAGACGATAAGCAAATACGGCTGACTTGCCTGAGGGCACAGGAAATGAGCAGATATGTTGAAGATAGGTCCCTCGACGCGGGCATTACCGGCCATGACTGGATAATGGAAAACGAATCAGATGTAGTCCAGGTTGCAGAACTCCTATACAGCAAAACCACAAGCAGACCAACAAAATGGGTACTGGCTGTTCCTGATGAATCAAAAGTAAATAAGCCTCAGGACCTCCGGGGAAAAATAATCGCAACTGAGCTGATTAACGTAACGAAGAAATATTTTGCGGATAAAAACATTGACGTAAGAGTCGAATTTAGCTGGGGCTCTACTGAGGTAAAGGCTCGATTAGTGGATGCGATTGTAGAGCTTACTGAGACCGGCTCGTCACTGCGGGCAAATGATCTGCGGATTATTGACACTGTGCTGACATCTACAACAAGATTTATCGCAAATAAGCAGGCCTGGCAGGATAAATTCAAACGCGAAAAAATAGAAAATATCTCTATACTGCTTAACGCTGCCATCAACGCCGGAAGCACTGTCGGTTTGAAGATGAACGTAAAAAAGGCCGACTTGGAATCGATACTAAAAGTATTACCTGCCGAAAAGAGCCCGACTATTTCGAGTTTGGCCGATTCTGATTATGTCGCGGTAGAAGTGGTCATCGAAGATCAAATTGAACGAACGTTGGTCCCGGCTTTGAAACGGGCAGGTGCCTCAGGCATAATCACTTATCCTCTCAATAAGGTCATCCACTGACAATTAATATTTTGCGAAAAATTGTAAACATTTGAATAAGGAAAGTAGATACGATGAAATTATTTGCTTGCAAGTTAGCTCTGGTTTGGCTGGGACTGATAATAATCCTTTCCCTTAGCTGCGCGGAAAAGGGCCGGGATGCAGCCGAAACACCCGATAAAAAGACGACACAGAAGGAAACAGAACCAAACATTGTTGCCAAAATTGGCGATTATACTATCATAAAAGAGGAGCTTGAGAAAAGGCTAATGATGGAGCTTCGCCCAAATCCTTATGAGCCTCGAAGCGAAAACGAGACACCTGACGCCAAAACAGTGCTTATGAAAATGATAGCTGAAAAAGCGATGGTGATAGAAGCCCGCAAGCAAAATTTCCAGGAAGATGAAACGATACAGGCGGTGCTTAAGCAATATAAGGAAAAGAAACTTGTAAACTTATTGTTAACAAACTATTTACAAGGCAAAATAAACATTACAGACTCGGAAATAGATGAAAAGATGAAAGCCGATCCCGAGTTGGACCGGGCACGCGCACAGGCAATGCTCACAAGGGATAAAAGTGGAGAGCTCGTAAACCAATATTACAATGAGCTCTATAAGAAATTCCACGTTCAAAAGAAAGTCGATAACTTCTATAAAACTGCCCAAATCCACCAAAGACTGTTGCTTAATCCAAAAGAGCCCCGAAAAGCAGTATTTATTCGTATCAATCAGGTGAAAAACGAGTTGACGACGGAAGAGAAAAACATTGTTCTGGCAACGTATGACGGGGGAAAAATAATCTTGAAGGACTGGTTCGATGCATTGTGTGAATTGTCTCCTCCGAGCCGGCCAAGAGATTTGCATACGCCACAGGGTGTTGAACGATTGTTGGAAAGGGCTTTGAGAATGCCCATTTTTGTCGCAGAGGCAAATTTATACGGGTGTGACAAGGATGAGAATTTAATAAAGCAAGCAACAGACTACGAAGACGGCATGTTGCTCAACAAAACCCGGAGTGAAAAAGTCAAAGATATCAAGGGGCCAATACCTGATGAGCAGATACTTGACTATTTCAACAAGAACAAGGATGAATTCGGGATACAGAATACCCTGAAGATCGACCAAATCTGGTGCCAGGATATTAAAACAGCCCAAAAGGCAAAGGCCGAGCTGGATAACGGAAAGGATTTCGAGGAAGTTAGAAAATCTTTCTCTTTGCAGGAAAAATCCTTTCCATTTAATACCTCTTTCAGCAGCGAAGGATTGTTCTTCAAGGATTTATGGAAGGGAGAGCCAAACGAAGTAGTGGGCCCGATAAAGGGTTTTTATCGTGATGGAATCAAATGGCGAATTGTCAAAATATTGGAAAAGACGCCGGCAACACTTAAAGAATACTCGGTTGATATGAAAAATAGAATCGAAATGAAAATCCTGGACGAGCAAAGAAATTCAACATTGGAGAAATACAGAAAAGAACTCCTGGAAAAATATTCTTACGAGATTTATGACGACAAAATCAGGGATATCGATCCGCTGGATATACCATAAAACCAAAACATTGACCGAATTATCTCTGTTAAAGCGGAACCATT
The DNA here is from genome assembly GCA_029858035.1 of Phycisphaerae bacterium. Taxonomy (GTDB): domain Bacteria; phylum Planctomycetota; class Phycisphaerae; order Sedimentisphaerales; family Anaerobacaceae; genus CS2-K091. The sequence goes on along the minus strand of JAOUFU010000104.1, from coordinate 7,101 downwards.
TGTACCGCTTGAGCTGGGATTTGAAAAACCAACAAAAATACTCAAAACTTTGTGCCCGCGCCTGTTGACCGTAATGGAGCCCCCGCAGAAACCTTCTATGTCACTTTGCAATCAACAATATAGGCCGGGCGAGCAACAATAACTGCAAAAACAGCCGGTAGAAAATTTTGTTGCAAAACAATATCATATCACGTATATCGCATTGAATATTTTCTTTTATGTGATTCGCATCTCAAAATACGAGATACAAGATATGGTTTTTACTCTGCACAGATATATACTCAGGGAGCTGTTAAAAGTTTTCGTCCCTGCCGCGATAGCCTTGACACTAATCCTGAGCTTAGGAAGTATCCTGCGACCTGTACAGGAATACGGCGTAGGCCCCGGCCAGGTGGTTAACCTTATGGGATATTTCCTGCCGATTGTACTGACGTTTGTATTACCGATGGCGGCCTTATTCGCCGCTGCTTTAGTCTATGGAAGGTTCGCAAGCGACAATGAGCTTGATGCCTGCAGGGCAAGCGGTATATCTCTGCTCACTCTCGTTTATCCGGGCTTGGCGCTGGCGATTATAGTTGCGATAGCAAATTTGATTTTGAGTTTCCAGGTTGTTCCCACTTTCGTACACCGAGCGGAAAGATCTCTTAAAGCCAACGCAAAACAGATTCTTTTCAGAAACATCCAGAGAAAAGGTTTCTACGGACTGCCGCCCGAAAGCCGGTATATGATTTATGCCGACCAGGCAAATCCCAAAAAAAATACGCTTTCAGGCGTGATTATCACCGAAGTGAAAAACAACCAAATAAAAGAGGTTATCACTGCGGAAAGAACAAAAATATATTTCAATCCACAGGAAAAATTCAATGAAGTCCAAATAATTGCATATAACACTTATCAAATTGGCGCTGAAGGCGAAAGATGGTTCGATTTTGGAGAATTATCGCTGAGAATGGAATTCGGCTCGCTCCTGGGCGATGACATAAAATTCAAAAAAATCGGCGAAATGAAAAAAATTCGGGACCTCGATTTGACACTGTTTTATCCGATTGCAAAATTAGCTCGACAGATTTACAGCCAATTTACTGCCGAATCGTTGGCAGAAGACATTTCCGGACGGATTACAGACGAACCCAACAGCTTCTATAAACTATACAGTGCCGAGAAGCTCGTTGAATTTACCGCCGGTCATTGCAACATGGCAGAAGAGAAAGAAATCGAGCTGTCCGAAGATGTTGTAGTGGTTGAATACGATGCGGCCACCAAAAAACGTCTGCGCACTTTAGAGTGCCAAAAGGCTTCGCTGCATCTCGAAGGCGATGAGATGGCGCCAACGTTGACAATGGAGCTCGACAATCCTAAATGGAAGCGAGTGGATGGCCCGGAGGGTGTGGCAATGGGTTGGTTTCGTATTCGCGGCTTGATTATACCAAAAACTGTCAGAGACGTTGCAAATAAATTCGCAACAGAAGATGGCCTGGATGCCAAAAAATTGGCTTCAAAGTCTTCGAAACTAAAAAAAGGACAAAGTTTGAAACTTAGCCGATTACAAAATGACCTTCAATCTGAAATAAAGGATACGTTAACTGAAATAGAGGCCGAAATACATTCCAGGCTGGTGTTCGGAATTGGCTGCGTGTCGCTGATAATGATTGGAATTGGTTTGGGTATCTTCTTAAGAGATGGACATCTGCTCAGTGCTTTCGGTGCAAGTTCGGTGCCCGCCGCCGTGCTCGTAGTGTGCATAATGATGGGAAAAAACATCACTAAAAATCCCGATGCACAGGCAGGTTCGGGAATAGTATTGATGTGGGCGGGGCTGGTGGTGTTGTCCTTGTTAGCCATAATGCTATTTCGAAGACTACTGAAGAATTAATTATTGATGCCTGTGCCGGATGCAGGCAAAAGAGAAAACAATCAATTAACCAAGTAAACAGCAAGGCTGTTATGAAGCTATTGGACAAATATATCGCAAAGAATTTTCTAATTAGCTACGCGATTGTTTTTTGCGTTATGATAGGATTGCGAATAGTTATCGATTTGTTCTTGAGTCTCGATGAGTTTACCGAGCAAACCGACCTTGGAACGTTGGAAATCGTCAAGAATATATTGAGCTTTTATAGTCTGCACAGCACACTTTACTTTCGTGATTTTGCCGGAATGATAACCGTATTTGCGGCGGTTTTCTCGCTCTACAAAATGGTCCAAACAAATGAATTAGTGGCGGTAATGGCTTCCGGAATTAGTTTGAAGAGGGTCATTGGCCCGATTGTGATTCTGGCATTGATGCTGACCGGTTTATTTGTCATTGACCAGGAATTAATAATACCTCCGCTCAGCGATAAGCTTGTGCGCAGCCAGGACGATATTCCGGGCCAGGAATCTTATAACGTATGGTTTATAATTGACGCCAACGGTTCACTAATTTCCTCTCCAAAATTCGACGTAAAAACATCAACGCTGCATAATCCGACCATCATCGTCCGAAGTAAAATACCAGAATCACCCATCTGGCGGGTAATCGGCCGGATATCAGCCGAAAGAGCGATTGACATTAATAACACCGGCAAATGGATTTTAATTAACGGCCGATTTATTGAAAAAGACCCCGGAAAGGTTGCCCAACCGAGAGCTTCTTACACCAGTGACATCACTCCAAAGGATATACCCGTAAGGCTTAAATCCAGACACCTGTCCTTATTAAGCTCAACACAGTTAGCTGTTCTTGCAGCACAAAGAACAAAAATCAAAGACCGGGCGCAGCTTTACAGTCAGATGCATTTTCGTATCACCGAGCCGTTTATCAATATAGCCATGCTTATGATCTGTTTGCCGATTCTGGTGTGTCGCGATCCAAAGTCGATGAAGTCTGCTATTGTGATTAGCTTCGGCGTGACGACGGCTTGTTTTATAACCACTTTTGTTTGCAAAATGCTTGCTACCGAGGTCTTCTTTGACCACGTAATGCCGGAGTTGTGGGCTTGGCTGCCCGTCGTTATCTTCCTGCCAATTGCCTTCATCGAGCTGGATTCAATGAAAACCTAACAGGAAGGCGGACCCCATCGGCAAATAGAAAATCGATAAAAACAGATTATGGGCTTAAGCCGGCACATTAGGTAGTTTATTCAAGCGCCCTTCTTTCATCAAAATAGTCAAGTTCGCTCAGCGGCAATATCACTGAGGTCGCAATATTTGTCAAATGGGCCACTATTCGTTTAAAATGCCTCGCTATCAAGGCAAGGCACACTGCCTCGTTGACCGAAAGACTGCTTTTTGCGATTTCCTTGAGAACGCGGTCGCATCGTTTTGCTATCCTGTGTTCATAATCCCAGGATGCTCGCGCTTTACCCTTGTCTGCTTCAATAAATGCCTCTTTAGTCCGCTCAAACAATGTCAGTATATCTTTGTCAAGTCCGTTGAAATACTGCGAAAACAGTGTTCTGTCTATCGGCTTTTCTACAATCTCGGTCACCTCATAAAGGTTCTTGCAATAATCACCTAAACGCTCGGCGTCTTTTACAACACTCATAAGCAAAAGACATGCATTCACATCAACGGTCGGTTGAAGCGATAGATGTTCTATTATCCTCGTGCGTATCTTTTTTTGCAGTTTATTTACCTTGCCGTCTATCTCGTAGATTTTCTTTTTCAAGTCCGGCTCTTCCGCGTTGTCCAAAAGTGTACTGCAAACCATCTCGTACATAAGCCTCGTATCATCCAGCATCTCCTTGAACTCATCGAGGACCTGGCCCAGAAAGTCCTTGCCTTTCCAGAAACTTAAAATATTCTTGAACATTCTCATATCTCCTTTATTTTAGATATTTTGAGATAATAATCAATAACGAAGGAACAACGAAAAACAAACCCAAAACATAAGCAATCGCATAACCGCGCTTGCGGGATGCCAGGTCTCCCAATGATTTGGCAAGGCCTATTGGTACCCTTCTAAAAGTTTTTATCGGATAAATAAATATGGCGCCCGTTAAATTGAACAGAAAATGAACGAAGGCGATTACAATGGCTGAGACGTTTCCCGTAGCGGCCGCGGAAGCAAACGAGGCCAGAATTGCCGTGCCGGTCGTCCCGATGTTGGCTCCGATGGTTATCGGAAAAGCAGTCTCCACTGTAATGACGCCCGCTGCCACTAAAGGCACCAGCAAGGACGTTGTAACAGAGCTGCTCTGAATTATAGCAGTAAAAACTACACCACCGATAATGCCTATCATCGCATTTTTCCTCAGAACATCATCCAATACCGCTTCCACCTTCTTCACAACCAACGCCTTCATTAGTTTTACGATGAAGTAAAGACAAAAGAACAAAATCATTATCGAAAGAACAAGCATTAGAATATAAGCGATGTTTTTTGACAGGCCTGAAAAGTCGATTAACAGATGCTTGATAAAATCGATTACCGGCTGAGTGACTATGTTTATGGGGCTGGTGAATTTAATCCCACCAAAATCCGCGAATGCACTGCTCATGCGGGTGGCAATCTTCTGGAGAATACCCGTCGCAAGTTCCAGAGGAAACATTATGGCCACACATATCAGGTTAAAGAAATCATGCACTGTGGCTGCGCTAACGGCCCGCCTGAACTCATCCCGGCGGGTAAAATGGCCTAAAGACACGAGCGTGTTCGTTACCGTCGTTCCGATGTTTGCACCCATAATGATAGGAACGGCATTTCCGACGGTTAGAACTCCCGAACCCACCATGCCGACGACTATCGATGTCGTGGTTGAAGAGCTCTGAATGAGGCTGGTTGCTAATAAACCAATGAATAGACCAATAAACGGATTGGAAGTTGTACTGATTAAATTCTCCGCAAAACCCGCACCGAACCCTTTAAATGCCTTCCCCATAAGGCCGATGCTGACCAAAAACAGGTATAAAAAGAATACTATTAAAACTATTTTTACAAAAACGTTCAGTTTTGCCTTCATATCACACCTTTTACCTAACATTAAACAATTATACGCAAACAGTTTGAAGGGAATATGAAGAGAATGTGAAAATTCGGTGAAGGACAAAAAAATTTTCTCAGGCCTTGGGCAGCGTCACGAAAAACTTTGTTCCCCTGTTGACGTCGCTTTCAATCCGGATTTCCCCCTTATGGGCCAGGACAATGTGCTTTGCTATTCCCAATCCCAGTCCCGTTCCGCCTAATTGGCGTGAGCGGGCCTTGTCCACGCGATAGAATCGCTCGAAAACTCTGTCGAGGTCCTCCCTTGGAATTCCGATCCCGTTATCTTCAACCGTGAAAACTATCCCTCCATTCTGCTGAACAAGGCAAATCTCGATACGGCCGCCATCATTAGTATATTTGACGGCATTATCTATTAGATTCACGAAGACCTGCTCGATCTTGTCGCGGTCGGCCTTAATCTTAAAATTGTCACCTTGCGGTTCTATGGTCAGTTTTTGCTGCTTGGCCGCAAGGGCATGTCCAAAACCCAGTGCAATATCATCAATCAGACTCTTCAGGTCAAATTCGCTTTTTTCTATGCTGTCTTTGGATAGCTCAAGCTCACTGAGACTTAACAAGTCATCTATGATATTGCTAAGCCTGTCTGTGTGGTCCTTTATAATTGAAATAAATTTACCCGCATTCTTTGTGTCGTTTATCGCCTTGTCTTCGAGGGTTTCTATATAACCTTTAATCAGGGTCAAAGGCGTCTTAAGCTCGTGTGAAACATTCGCTACAAAATCCGTCCTCACCCTGTCCAACCGTTTCAGGTTCTCCATTTTGGCCTGTAGCTCATCGGCCATTGTATTTAGGAATTTGGCTAACTCACCCAGTTCATCTTTGTTCTTTATCCTCACTTTCCTGCTGAAGTCTCCCTCGGCAAGTCGCTGGGCAATCTCCTTCATCTCTCTGATGGGAGAGGTCATACTCTTCGACAAAAAATATGAAATCGTCAGTGCAATTACCAGGGCCACTGCCGCCCCAAACAGCACAGTTCTATAGATGACCTGCATCTCAAGCTGTACCTCGGATAATGGCATGGCAAAACGGACAACCCCCAGCAGGTTGCCATTGTCACTGACTCGCACGGCAACATACTTCATATTGTAACCCAGGGTTTCGCTGGGACGTGTGCTCTGGCCGAAACCATCCTTCATCGCCTTAATCACTTCGGTTCTATCTGAATGATTTTCCATCTCCCAAGGTTCTGTTTCCGAGTCGCCCAGAACCATACCTTTAGGATCAATAACAGTAATCCTTAAGCCCAATTCATCCGCCAGGCTCTTGACCTTTTCCTGGATGACACTTGGCTCGCCACCGTGCAACTGCTCCCTCAAAATGTGACCCACTAAAATAGCATTCGTCCGAAGCCTCTCAGAAATCTTGCTCTCAAAGTCTCGTCGCAGCTTCAGGCTTGCGAAGAAATTTAAGGCAAATACAGTCACCAGAGTCAAAGATATGCAAACTGCAAAAAATTTCCAGATTATGCTGCGTCTCATCTATACTTCCTTGAATCTGTACCCCGCACCTCGAACGGTCTCGATATAATCCTTGGCTGTACCCAGTTTGCGCCTGAGCGATTTCACATGGGCATCGACAGTCCTGTCGCATACAACCGCTTCTTCACCCGAAACCGCGTCCAATATCTGGTATCTCGACAGCACCACTCCGGGCCTTCGGGCCATATATTCAAGAATCTTAAACTCCGTAGTGGTAAGCGCTATTTCCTCGCTGCCTACCATAACTTTATACTTGGCGCTATCTATAATAATGTCGCCTTTTTCCACGATGCTGCCGGGGTGCTGCTCCGCGCCTCGTCTCATAATCGCTCTTATCCTTGCGATCAATTCTCTCGGGCTGAAAGGCTTGGTTACATAATCGTCCGCACCTAATTCCAGGCCCACCACCTTGTCTGTCTCCTGCGATTTTGCGCTTAAAATAATAATTGGTATCCGAGCGGTCGCCTCGTCACTTTTCAATGCCCTGCACACTTCGAAGCCATCCATAATAGGCAGCATTATATCGAGAATAATCAGGTCCGGCTGCTCGCTCCTGGCTAAGTTGACCCCATCCTCACCATTCAAAGCCGATACCGTCGTATAACCCTCCTCTCGAAGATTGTACTCAACCATTTC
>JAOUFU010000627.1 GCA_029858035.1 Phycisphaerae bacterium | reverse complement strand
GGTACAGGTATGATCAGCTGCGTGGGCACGCCGCAGATATCACGGTCTCGAATCCAAGCAAGATGACCTGGATATACAGGACCGCCACGAAGACAGACCGGATAGATGCTCGCAAGCAGGCGGTACTGCTCTCGATAGGTGAGGTGCCTAAGGTTCACATACCCAGCAGCCTGGTCAGGCAGTGGAGGGTGACAATACTTCATCGCAGGAACATAGTAAACAAAATAACTTCCGTTAAGAACAGGATTCGCGCACTCCTGAAAGCGAACGGTTTTGTCAAAGCGTCTGAGAGGGGCAGTTGGTGGAAGGTCGCCAATAGAGCATGGATGCGCGGTCTTGCCGAAGAGGTGCAGATAGAGGATGATTGTCTTTGGCGTATGAATCTGTTGGACATGCTGGAGGAGCTTTGTTTGCTAGAGGGACAGCTCAAACGTACGACGGGATATCTTGACGGCTATCTCGGCAAGCAGGCAGGCGGCAGATTGCTGATGAGTATACCCGGTATAGGTCCTCGGACGTCGGAGGGATACGACAGTTGGGATGAAGCCGGGAGGGTTGGAATATGATAAGTTTGTGTGTCAACTGGTACATAGGTAACACTCTATACCGACGACATAGGTAACACTTTTAAGGGTTTATAATCGCTTATCTGTGCAGCTGCACAGATAAGCGGCTGGCTTTTCACAGGGGCTATCCACCATTTTTTGTGGTCTATCCGGCCCAGTAAATAATCACAATACCACAATAAACTTATATCTTCATCGGTCTGCTCAATACCAACATATTCTCCGCCCAGGCTTTCGGTTGTAAATAATCGTTTGCCGAGATATTGGATATCACCATGATCTCTAACCCGTCTGACTTGCATATGATCAGGGTAATTTACTTGCGGCAGACATGACGGGAAAACTCTTTTTGAGCCGCTGTAACAATCCGATGGAGTACGCATCTCTAATGCTTCATGAGGACGATGGTTGTTATACTCGTTACGAAATGCATTGAAACGTTTTTGTTGTCCGGCAATATTTTTAGCTGGTGGTTTTGCTGTATGATCTTTTAATGTCTTGTGCATTCGTTCATGTCTGCCGTTTTGTTCGGGATGGCCAGGCTCTATACGCTCGGGATAGATACCAAGACGAATCCACCAGTAAGATAATCTGCTCAAGCCGCCAAGGCCACGCGATGCGAAAGGTGTACCGTTGTCGGTACGAATCACTTCTGGAAGGCCGTACTGGCGAAAGACACGCTCAAAACGCATTTTAACCAACTCATAGCTCATTCGCTTAACATGTCGGCAGCATAAAAGATAACGGCTGGCATGGTCGCTGATAGTCAAAGGATTGCAGCGACTGGCGTCGGAAGTTTTGAAATGTCCCTTAAAGTCAGCACACCACACCTGGTTGCAGTAACGACCGCTTGTTAATGGTAACTCGGTCGGTGTGGCTTTGCGACGGCGTTTGCGAGTACAAGTAAGACCCTGCCGGTGTAAAAATAATCCTATAGTTGATATTGCCGGATAGCTGGACCAGCTCGAATGAATCCGTTGAAGTCTGGCCCGAATTTTAGGCGCGCCCCACTTCGGGAAACGCTTCTTGATAGAAAGAATCGCCTCTTTAACTTGATGTGACATCTGGCGCGGATGACTGAGCGGCGCCCTTGAACGATTACGCAAAGCATCTATGCCGCCTCTGCTGTAGCGATCCAGCCATTTGTAGCCTGTCTTTCTGCTGATATTGTAATAATCACACAATTCGGTCATGTTGTAAGTGCCATCAAGGGCATCCGTTATGAATTTTACTCTTTGCTCCATAACACAGGTCTCTTTCCAGGGCATAATTAGCCTCCTTTCGAAGGCCATTATAACTGCCTACTGTTACCCATGTTCTTAGCATAATCTGTAACCTATCTTACCGGTTTGTACCTGTATTTAGCCCCGGCTTTCAGCCGGGGGCACCCGCGAAGCCGGGTAGAAGGGACCCAGTAGCAAAAACCCATTTTCTGGCTCAATAGCCAGACTTTTGAACATTTAAGGCATTTATGGCTAATAAAGAATCCATTTTTGCTAGCCTGCATATTCTTATGCGGGCCATCACAGATGGCCCAGAGGACGCCGGCCGCAGGCTTCAAAGATACTGGTATCGAGAAAGCCGCTGCCAATTCCGAACCGGCTGGCAAAAACTCTGTGCCTTTGTGTCTTCGTGGCTATATCTGTTGATCCTTGCCTACTTATCAAGTAGGTCGGTGAAAATCTGTGTAAATCCGTGGTTAATGATATATTCTTCGCGCCTTTATGTCTTTGTGGCCAAAAATCCGTTTAATCAGCGAAATCTGCGATTAATAAAGGATTTACGTCTACGAATTCTTACGTACGAAATTATAAACTTTTTTTGCAAAACGAACCCAATTTCAAAAAAAGTCAAATGAACGTAAAGCATTATAATACAGTGGATTATGAAGAAAAAGACACTTGGTCAAGCGGGAAAAAACAAAGCCAAACAAAGCCAAACAAAGCCAATTCAAACCCAATCAAAGCCAATTCCCGAAAAGCTAAAAATGAACGTAACTTCTATTATAACAAAGGGATATGATAATAAATCGCTCTTTG
>JAOUFU010000625.1 GCA_029858035.1 Phycisphaerae bacterium | reverse complement strand
GCAGACCCACCAGATCCCGCTGCCGCGGCTGTTCGATTTGATTTACACCGGGCTGACCACAGCACTTGCCGTGCCGGAAGAAATTGCCCGTATAGCACTCGAGCAGGATTTCATCCAGTCAGGCTGCAAGGAGAAGCCGCAGTTCATGAAGGTAGGAAAAGATACGTCACGCAAGTCCAGGAAAGGAAAGCCGGTGGAATGACTTTTGTGTTGGTGTGAAAGTTTAAGCGGCTAATTCTACAAATCCCGACAGGCAGTTACCGACACATTGCAGTCCTTGGCGAAAGGCAGCTATCCTTCTAGACAAAACATTCAGATGACAGGCCGATTTTGCTCTATCTGCCAATCGTAAATTACTAGCGCCTCTATAACGTCAATCTTATCGTCCGGATTTAGCTCGCGGGCTATTTGATCCTCGATCTGCTGCTTCAGCAAAAGGTTTTCATTGTATAAGTCGAGCATTTCCTTCCCCGCGACCATTCTTTTATTGCAAATCTTGATGAGCGTCTTTTTTCCGTCATTATCTTCTGACTTTTCAATGCCAATTACATCGGTAGGCTTTAGAAACGCAAATTTTTTATCTGCATCGTAAAGTGTAATGCCGTCCGGTCTGTATTTAAGATTGCTACGGGTTTTGTCGTCCAATATGATGAACTTGTCTTTGTATATAGTTCCAAAGCTCGGCTGCTGGAATGTTTTCGGAAAGATCGTAGTGCGTTCCAATTTGTCAAGATACTCCTCGTGGTGCTGATTTATCTCCAAATACTCAAAAGAGCCAGAGAAAGGTCCCCGTTCACTATGGAAGTCAACAAACAAGTGAGGACACTTGAATTGATTATCACCTTTGTCGTCGATGAAAACTATGGAATCAAACCTAATAATTCTATTGTCTACGAGCATGGCCTTGTTGGCTCTAGGAAGCAGCTCCCAAAAACCCTTGACAGAGTTTTCTAGCTTGTCTCTTTCAACGTCGCGACGCCACTGGGCATGTATTGCGTTTACAGCTTCAGTAAAATCCCATACACCTTTCGTTTTGTCGATGTACGCGTAATATCTTCCGACGGAAACAATAAGACCCAGAGGATGGAACTCTACGGATGAATATTCTTTCCATCGAGGGCGCTTATCGAAATCCTTATAGTCATCCTTATATGGATAGCTGGCATCCTTTAGATCGCGCAGCAAGACGGGCTGATTATTTGGGTCATCGCCCAAAATTCTTAGAAGCTTATTCTTTGCATTGACCGTAGCACGAATTTCAGTTGTTTTTGATCTCCGCCGACTGGTAAGCGAAACGCCAAAAAAAGCAAAAAGAATGTGGTCGTTCTTTGGCTGGTAAAGCATGTCTTCTAGCTCACCTGCACCCCACAAATAAAACTCCATTACACCACGGCTTCTAAGCGCTTCTCTAAACTTGTCGTGCGCAGCCTTTGAAAAATTAGCTGGAGCCGCCAGAATATAGCCATAAGGCGGCACATCTGGATTCACTCCATCCTTGATAATATCCTCGACCCTTTTGGGGCCAAGCACTTTTTCACGTTTACACTGAATCATCCACAGATTGCCATCCATTGGATGAGGTGCATCTTTCTCTTCACTTTCGTCGTCTTCTATAGTTGCTGAGGCTTGCAATACCTCGTAGGCTCTAACATCAAAGCCATCATCTGCGCCGCCTCTCCCGGTCGATTCAATCGTCTGCCATTGCCTGAAGTCGTAAACGAGTTGCCTGGTGAGATCCTCGAACCTATGAGGATCAAGGTCTTCAAAGTGAATCGGGCCTAAGGTTCGAGTTATGTTTGCTTTTGTCATTTATTGAGGTGTGTTGTTATGTCCGCTATTGGCACATAGCAGATTTCGGCTAATGCAGGAGTATTAATGGTGAGATCTATCTCGTCAGCCACCATTGATTCCTGTTAAGAAGATAAAGTAATCAGTTTGGCTTTAAATCGGGATACCCTCCGTTTAATATTCTTTACTTTATTACGATTACTCTCAGTTAAAGTTTTATTTACTTTAAGGCTGAAGCTTGCCCCATATTCTTTGCCTTTTAAATTATTACAAGGCGGACAAGCTAAAACCAAATTTGCCATTTCGTTTCTTCCGCCATCAGCAACAGAATGATAGTGGTCAATATGGTAGCCAACTTTTCCTTTAACGACCTTGAATTCGGTCCCGCAGTAATAACAGCAATTATGTTGAATTACTAGAAGTCGATCAATGTCAGATTGTTTGTAAGCACCGGCAGCAGCAATTCGCTTTTTTCTACGATATAAAGTCCTTTCGCCCCTATCAGTCCAAATGTAATTTCTAAAAGCTGCTTCGAATATTGTTCTCCAAATTGCTGATGGAAATTCAACATTAATTAATTTCTTTTGCTTTCCACAAGCACATGGCTCCAGACTTTCAGGAACTGGCTTTTTGCAATAGATACAACGGCAATTTTCATGGATAAACTTGGCAAAACCTTCCGTCATTCCCCATATAGGAAACTCAGCTTCATCAAACCACCATTCTTCACTTTCGAAATACTGTAGTGATTCTTTGCAATAAGCATCTTTAAGATGGACATAAGTCAAGACAAGATATTCTTTTCCTGAAGGAAAGAATGC
>JAOUFU010000626.1 GCA_029858035.1 Phycisphaerae bacterium | reverse complement strand
GCTAAAGCTACTGCGGACAGGCACCGGCACGAAGAAAAATCAGACAGGATAACAGGATTAACAGAGAGTACAGAGTTTTTGGCCGGCTTGGTGTTCCTGGCAAAACCTGCTTTTAAAGCGAGCTTTTGATGCAGAGACTTGCCTTTGTCCACAAGGCCAACGAAATGGCCTTTTTACAAGCCAGCTAAAAGGGGGGGATATTAACCACGGATTTCACCCCAGTGAAATAACGCATTGCTATCCCACAGGGCAGGCCCACAGGGCAGGCCCACGGGGCAAGCCCACAGGGCAAGCTCACGGTGCAGTCAGATTCGGTATCTTACTTTAAAAAAGGGTTTTTGGCTCTTTTTGCTTAATTCAGCCATCCATATAACCGATACAACACAACATTAGAAAGCTACAATCCTTTATTGAGAAAAATTGGGAGACAAAAAATGGGAATAGATCATTCATCGCAGGGCATTTTGACTGTTGACTTACTTCCTGAACCGGACATGGGCACTGAACTCGAAAATGTTGCTAAAGTTTTGCATGAGGGAGCTGACTGTGACGTGGTAGTTGATTTCTCCAGCGTGGATATTATAACCTCTTCGAGCATCTCAAAACTTCTGAAGTTAAACAAGCTGCTGGATGGTTACGGACGTCGGCTGGTTCTTTGCGGTCTTGTTAATGCCACTAAACAAATCTTTAATTTGGCCGGCCTTGACCAGATCTTTGACTTTACCGATGACAAGTCTGCTGCCATAACGGCAGTCAAACAAGCTCAGCAAGTAAAATCCTAAGTCTGAAAAGCCTGCCCGCGTAGATCCCGCGAAGCCTGCTCTCGACTCCGATCGGGGAGCTGGGACCCAGATTTCTCATTCCAGCCGGGGGCCATATAAATTATTATTGATTATTTATGATTGATTATTTATTGGAGATTCTTCGCTGCGCTCTGAATTACATCTTATTTTGGGGCCAAGGGCATGCAGGGATTCGGACAAGGAGGAAAAAAGACGTCTGGGTCCCTGCCATATAAATGATTAAGGATGAATGATTAATGATTAAATAAGACATCTGGGTCCCTGCCATATAAATGATTAATGATGAATGATAATTGAAATTGGAGCCGGGGGCTGGAAGCTATTTTTTTTAGTTTCGATTTGATATTTGGAATGTTTGACGCTATTTTATTACATAAATCGGGCTATGAAAAAGATATGGAGGACCCATCCCTCCAACTCAAAAATTCATATAATCGAACATTTATGGCCGATATTCGTAATATGTAAAACTACACTTGACCGATTTAAAGGCTCATAAGCTATGCGGGAAAAATCACTTGCTCCTTCTAACCATACTTTTGAAAGATTGGCAAAGTCCGCTCTTGATAGAAACCGAATCGTCGGCTTGACACATAATTTTTACAGATACCCAGCTAGGTTTTCACCTACTTTTGCATCCACTGCGATAAAACTTTTCTCAAAACCTTGCGACATAGTTCTTGATCCATATATGGGAGGAGGAACTACGATTGTTGAAGCTGTTGTTGCGGGAAGACAAGCCATTGGGACTGATCTTAACTCACTTTCCGTATTCTTAACAAAAGTAAAAACCACACAACTTACCTCGAGTGAGAAGAAATCTCTTTTAACATGGTCGGACACAATCATACCCCAACTCTCATATCGTCAACCAAGAGAAGATTTGAAACATCTGTTATTCGATCCTAAAACGAAAAATCTCACTTTATCCAGAGCCCGTTTTATAAAGAAAGTCGTTGCTTGCGCACTTCATTTTATAGATTTGCTGCCGAGTCAAAACGCAAAGGATTTTGCTCGTTGTGCCATTCTTAAAACATCACAATGGGCACTTGACGGACGTAAAACACACACCACACTAAAACAATTTAGATATAAATTAAAACAAAATTTATATGAAATGCTCGAACAACTATATGAATTCGAATGTGCCACTAACAATAAGGACTTTGATACTATACACCCAAAATTGTTTGAGACCGATGCCTCTTTCATCGATAAAATTCAAATCTTTGCAAAATCCGGTATTAAAGCGGATTTGGTAGTAACCAGCCCTCCATATCCTGGCCTTCACATATTATACCATAGATGGCAGGTTGACGGCCGGAGAGAAACACCGGCACCATATTGGATTGCCGGATGCCAAGATGGCCAAGGTGACTCATTTTATAATTTTGGAAGTCGTCATCAGCCTGGACTACACTCGTATTTTGAATCGTCACTACTTACACTAAAAGCTATACGTCGGGTAATGCGTAGAGGAGCATACATAATACAAATGCTTTCATTCAGTAATCCCGAAGAACACCTACCCCGCTATTTGACTAACATGGAAAATGCTGGCTTCAAAGAGACTAAATTTGAAAGCGACATACTAACAGTACCCACAAACAGAATCTGGCGAATAGTCCCAAACCGAAAATGGCATGCAAACCTAAATGGCAAAACATCGGGGTCACGCGAGGTTGTCCTGATTCATGAAGCAATTTAAGTACCTAATAGGCATATCAACTATACATCCTCCCCTGAATCGCCATCATCCTCCAATTCCTCTTCGTTGAGAGCTCCTAAGCCGTCAATCATTGGCAG
>JAOUFU010000624.1 GCA_029858035.1 Phycisphaerae bacterium | reverse complement strand
TGGCCAGAGACGCCTCCCGATTAGAAAGAACCGTGTGCCCTGCTGGGGATCTCGTTCTTGGGTTGAAATGTGGCAGTTCGGACACGACGTCGGGCCTTTTTTCAAATCCTGCTTTAGGAATTGCATCGGATCTCTTAGTGAAAGCTGGCGGTACTTCAATTCTTGGCGAGACGACAGAATTCATCGGGGCCGAGCACCTGCTATTTGCCCGGGCGAAAAATAAAACGGTTGGAGAAGAGATTATTGAACTTGTACGTCGCATGGAGGATAGGGCAAAAGCGGTTGGGTGTGACATGAGGGGGGGGCAACCCACGGGTGGCAACATAAAAGGCGGGTTAACAACGATTGAGGAGAAATCATTAGGGGCAATAGCCAAATCGGGGCATTCTCCGATTGAGGCAGTTTACGAGTATGGAGTAACCCCAGAGCAAAAGGGCCTCGTGGTGATGGATTCCCCAGGAAGAGAGCCCGAAATCTTGACAGGCCTTGCAGCGGCGGGTTGTAATTTGATTTCTTTTGCCACAGGGAGGGGTGCACCTCAAGGATTCCCCTTCGTTCCAGTAATTAAAATAACCGGTAATAGGGTAACCTGGGATAAGCTAAGAGATCACATGGATATCAATGTAAGTTCAATCATGGGAGGTACCGAAACCCTGGTCAGTGCAGGGAAACGCATCTTCCAGGAGATGATGGAGGTAGCCTCTGGCAAACTAACTAAAGCTGAAATATGTGGTTACACAAAAGCGATGGACATTTATGTGGTTGGTCCGGTCATATAGGTAGAGGAGAAGTTTTTTCTACGAAGAGATTGATAGACGAATTCGTCATGCTTGATCTGATGAATCTATCCATGGCGTTGGCAAAATGACTGATGACGTCTTACTAAGGCGTCTAAAAGGGTAACCCTCAGAAGATTTTTGTTTTCGCTATGGGTTTGAATTTAAAACGTATATTGGGTGTAGACTGTATTGAATTGGAGGATATGTTGTATCCGATAATGGTGAAAATAAGACAACAATTGGATGGGTCGGTCGTTCCCGACATAGCTTTGGCGGTAAAAGCTGAATTCGGGAAATCGAGGCTTTCATCTGAGATGAAACCGGGATCGAAGGTTGCCATCACTGCAGGAAGCAGGGGAATCACAGACATCGTTGCTATAATTTCTTCACTGGTGAGGGAGGTAAAGTCAAGGGGGGGAGATCCCTTCGTTGTGCCAGCCATGGGTTCACATGGGGGAGCAATAGCGGAAGGTCAGCTTCAGATTTTGTCCGATTATGGTATTAAGGAAGATATCGTCGGGTGCCCCATTATTTCTTCAATGGAAGTTATAAAAGTTGGGGAAACAGAAAGTGGAATTCCTGTATTGCTTGATCGAAATGCCTGTAGTTCTGACCACATCATCGTTTTGAATCGAGTTAAATCCCATACGGAATTTCATGGCCAGATCGAAAGTGGCCTTATGAAGATGATCGTCATTGGGCTGGGTAAGCATGAAGGAACTATAATTGCTCATCGGTTCGCAGTCAAATACGGATATGAGCGGACGATTACTGAGATCGGTTTGTGTGCCTTGGAGAAGGCACCTATTGCCTTAGGTATTGCAATTATTGAAAATGGTTATGGAAGGACTGCACAGATTACGGCTGTCGAACCGGAAAATTTCTTTGAGACCGAAAAAAAGTTGTTATTAATTGCTCGAATCAAAACACCCAAAATTCCCTTTAACAAATTTGATGTTTTGATTGTTGACGAATGTGGTAAAGAAATTAGCGGAACTGGAATGGACACTAAGGTGTTAGGTAGAATCATGAACATTTATGAGGAAGAGTTGAATCATCCGAAGATTACAAGAGTTATCCTGAGAGACCTGACTGAGAAAACACATGGAAATGCGATCGGGATCGGATTGGCTGATTTCGTGACAAGAAAGGTAGTGGAAAAGATCGATTATAGGGCAACATACATTAATAGCATCACTGCTATTACTCCTGAAAAGGCAAGATTGCCTCTTATTTGTGAGAACGATAAGGAGGCAGTTGATTTTGCTATTGCAACGGCTGGCCCTGTTGATTTTGAAAGTGTGAAGATTGTTTGGATAAATCACACCTCGAGACTAGATGAGATGTGGATTTCGAAGGGGCTTTTGAATGAAGCGACTGAAAAAGAAAATCTAAAAATCATCGGAAATGAGCATGAAATGAAATTTGACGATTACGGCAGTCTAATTGAAAATTAGTTAACAATTCCTGTCCTCGCATCACCTTTGGCCTCTAATGGGATTTGAATTCCCTTCAGAGATTAATAGAAAGACCTCGAGAATTCAGTTCGAAAAAGGATGGTCGGTCTTTTCCAAGAAAATATACACCAGTAGATCTAAACACATAAGCGATCATCGATAAGGTAGTTGACGAAGCCGTGATAACATTGAAAAACGGACCAGAATCAAAGGTTCTTTTCGACTTCAGAAAAGATAAGATTATAGGGATTGTCTACCAGCCTTTTTGAGAATAGAGAATGCTCTTCGGAATTACGGCATATTCACCGGCCTCGTTTGAGTATCTTTGGGTTTCCGAAATCGAAAGTGCACCCCTTTTGTGATGGGGGAACTATTAAAATCC
>JAOUFU010000623.1 GCA_029858035.1 Phycisphaerae bacterium | reverse complement strand
TACCATAAGGCTTAAAGCCAAAACCAAAATTGTGAAAATTTTTGTCGCTTTCATTTTCCCACCCTTTCAAGAATTGTTAATATTTTGCAGTGAGCATTGTGCGCACCAATTCCATACAAATCTAACTTCGAAAAATCACGGCGAGCAGAATTTCATATCGCGCCCTCCCAAAAATTTACAATTTTTCAACCGGACAAACTATGCGAAACTATACCGTCTCGTAAAACTTCACAGTACCGAATTAATAAGGTTGTATTTTCCCATCATGCCCTCCGCTGGCACTGCCCCTGAATTAAAGAATGTTTATTTTCCTTCTGAAATCCTTTGTCGTTTCCTACATAAAGCCCAAACATCTGTTCTTGTCAATAGTGGAAACTACGGATTTTTTGTTTTTTTCACTTTTCTGCATGTTTTTTGGGGCCATTTTGTTTTTTTGACCACAATTAGGCCACAATTTAACCATCACTTACATATATTTAGCCGCCCCTCCCGGCTTGAATGTTGATAGTGAAATTCGCCCCAGAGAGATAACGCTTCGCTACCTCACGAGGTAAATCTTCAGTCGCCGGTTGGCAGTTTCCAGATTCCGCTACCCGGCTTAATACAGAGGCTTGTCTCATCTTATTGCCGGCGAATATAACAAGCAGATCGGTCAAAACAATGGCTGACAGAACGAACACCAACAGCGTGAGGATTAGCTTCATATAAGTATCTTTACGTATCCACCATTTTTTCATTCCTATTATTCATGTCAGATCCAGACATAAAACACCAGCAGCCGATAGACTGCCGCTGCGTGGGCGGAATTTGACAAAACCCGATTTTTCCGATAGCATAGTGTAATCAGACTGTCCTGCTTGCCTATAGCAGGCATGAGAGAACAAGGGTATTAAGAAACCGGGAGATTTGTTATGAAACTCAACCGTCGCAGTTTTCTGGGAGCCGCGGGCGTGCTCGGTATCGGCGCGGGCAGGATTTGGGCCCAGTCCGAAACGAACAACTATAATAAGGGCAAAAAAGCCGTCGAAGAGGAGGCCGCTATTTCCAAGATTCGGGTGGCACAGATAAAGGTTTATCCGGACAAAGGCAAGATGGAAGTGAACCACAGGAAACTTTTCAATATCCTCAAGGACATTGAGAAAGAAGCAGTTGACGTCGTCGTGACGCCGGAGGGCTTTCTCGATGGATATGTGTCCACGGAAAAGTCGGTAACAAAGGAAGATATGGTTAGATATGCAATCGACCCGCTCAAGTCTGATTACGCCGGAGCTGTATCGGACTGGGCCAGGCAAAACAAGGCATGGGTAGTTTACGGCTGTGCCCGAAAGGCGGCGGACGGGGTATTCAATACCGCCTTGATATATAACCGCAAGGGCCTTCTTGCAGGAATGTATGACAAACTGCACTTGCAGACGCACGACCATAAATATACACCGGGCAAGCATCTTCACGTATACGAGTCGGATTTCGGGCCGTTTGGTGTTATGATCTGCGCAGACCGTCGCTGGCCGGAAACGTCTCGAACACTGACGCTTCAGGGGGCTCGGGTGATTTTCAATCCGACATACGGGATGCATGGCGAGTTGAATTTGTGCATGATGCGGACGCGGTCGTACGAAAATGGAATTTACATTGTTTTTACCCATCCGGGACAATCCCTTATTACCAATCCCAGAGGGGACGTTGTGTGTAATAATGAGGACAAAAACAAAACTTATACCGTTACTGAAATTGACCTTTCCAAGGCGCCTGCAAACAAGGGCGGCCATATTGTGGACCGCCGGACGGATGTATATAAGCTGTGACGGAAGATAAGGAGAATGCAAGGTGAAGAGGAATTTCTCGTACGTTGGGGGATTCGTGAGAGCCGGCCGCATTATGCGCCGGCTTGTTCTGGTTTTTTTATTTTGGCAGGCGGCCTCCGCATCGGGCGGTGAGAACTGGGAGCAGTTCAAATACGATTCGCGGCATTCCGGTAACGTGGCGGGACGGTTCGTAAAGACGCCGCTTGAGCTGCTCGCCGCCGTGCCGTTGACGGATGCTATCTTCACGTCGCCGGTCGTACGTGATGATCGTATATACGTCGTGGATGGTTCGGGTGTGGCCATGTGTATTAACGGGCGTACCCTTCGGCCGGTGTGGAGGTACGAAACCGGCGGCGGCAGGGCCAACTGCAACAATGTCTCTTCTGGCCTGATTGTGGGAGATTATCTTCATTTCGGAACGACTGCCGGCTCCTATTATATCCTCAATGCAGCGAGCGGGGCACTGGTAAAAGAGATACGCTGCGGTGATCCGATATTCAGCACTCCCGTTGCGGGCGGGCAGCGTGTTTATTTTGCTACACTCGGATCCCGGATATACTGCCTGGAACCGGATGGAACGGTCTGCTGGACGTGGGATTTTGTCAAAGAGGTCCTGGGCTTTAATGCCGACCGCTGGAGCGGTGAGGATTGGCTTAATCACCGCGGACGAGCGACGTGGCAGAGTCAGTTTTGCTGCTCGAGGAATATCGCTCTGTACGAAAAGCTGCTGGTCGTTCCGACAGGTGGATTGGTGATTTGGCTGGAGGACATGGGCACGGAGGCCGTGCTTCGGGGCAAGTATCTCGGTGGTCCTCGC
>JAOUFU010000622.1 GCA_029858035.1 Phycisphaerae bacterium | reverse complement strand
TATTGCATCACCCCAATATATATATAACCGTACCTTTTTCCAAGGATCTTGAGGCAGTTCGAGGGCTTTCCTTGCATACTCAATCGCCTTGGCCGGTCTTTGGAAACCACTTTGCCCATCGACCTGGGCAAGCTCGAAATATATCTTGGCCTGTTCTTCCGGCTTAGTATATTCTTTGAGTAACTCATTGCACCTTTTTTCAACTTCGTCAAACGGAGTATCAAACCCGGCACGCAACTTATCTACTTCATATAATTCTTCGTCGAGTGTATTTGCACTGCCGATAGAACCTAAAACCAAAAGGCTTAGAAAACAACTCAACAGCACTGTTTTTCTTATTAATAACATATGTTTAATCCCCCTTCGTCTGACAAAAAATGTTATCATTTCCAATCCACTAAACTATGAGTCTGTAGGTATAAGTCTTAATATGTGTCAAATCAATCAAAATTTTTATCAGGACTAATTTTATGTTTACAGCCAATTTCATAACCTCAAAAAAGTCGTTTTTGATGCTGATAACGCCACTCTGGGTGGTTATAAAATGGCTTCTAATATAAATGGTCTATACCACTACTTATTTCGGTAAGTCGCAACGAACATCTTGGAGAATTAAAGTACGTCTCCCTCATTTAGTTTGCAATGAGAGAGACGTACTCAATCTTAAGAGACCCTTATGTTCCTTTGAAGACCTCAAGTAATACGCCTGATTACCATAAGTGTTGGCCATGGTTGTTATTTTTATGGCGATTGCCATGGCCCTTGAGTTCCACCATTCACACCATCAACTCCGACACGGGCCGTCCTGCCTGTGTGGTAATAATTTCGTGTTGCTGTAACTGTATTATATCCGGTCCACACGCCTGCTTGATTCTTATATTGGAGATAAATCGAAAAACTTGGACTGAAATTTTGCCATTCAGTACCTGTATACAAATTGTTGCTGTCATATAAGCCTGTCTTCTGTTCATCAGTACTTTGATTGGCCTGATTAACACCAAAATAAATATCTGCACTAGGGGCATTCCACGTTGTAGTTTTGGGCCAAGTGTCGGTTTCGCCGGTGAAATGCTCTCGAAACTCTACGTTGTAAAATGATACAGTAGTAGGTCCTTCTGTGACATCGTAGAGTGTTCTCGCACCTAAGTTTTTGGTTCCACTGGTCCATGCAGTCCAGGTAGGAGAATCCGAATTCTTTACATATGTACTTGAATCCGGAGCAATGATGTCAAATGTTATTGACTTCCAAATCGCATCGTCGTCAAATTTGTCCTCAGAATCATAGACATCAACTCCTACCACGCAAATATCTGGACTCTTGTCAGCAGTTAGAGTCGTAGTGTTGCTACTGGTAACTCCGGAGGGATTTATTGTGCCGCCGGAACTACAGGCCCAAACACGGTCACCAATAGTATCGTTTACCTCGGTCCAGGGACCATCATCAACTTTTTCGCAATCCGTATCTGCCCAACTATTAGAATCTATTCTACATACGACCTCTTCGCCTATGCCAATAGTTGTTCGTGACCTATTTGCGGGTGTGGTTGCTACGGTCTCCGAAGTCATATCACCAATAGAAGATTCGGTGTTTTGTTCATAGATCGTCTCGCCTATAGCTATTGCTCCAATGATGAACATAAATAGTATAAATATAAGAATATTTTGAAACCTGAATTTTGTGTTTTTGGAAAACATGATTTTTATTCCTTTCTAAGGTCATAGAAAAACGTATGAATTTGCTCATAAATAAAACAATTTAACGAAATTAAATTAACAAAGCTTCACCATAACACCCCCTTTCGACAACTTTCGCGTTTATTGAAACAGCTTCATTTAACATAGCGATTTTCTGTATAAGACAGCGTAGAAGCCGGGTTTTTCTTTTCCAAAAGTTCCGGATTTTGCTGTTTCGCAATAGTAACAAAGACTTTATCGCTATATCATTTGCCGTTTTCATCCTTAATAGCCAAAATTACGTTGTAAAAAAACTTGGCCTTCACTATATACTTGCCATAATTGGGCGGGATTTGAGGTAAAACTTAAGTAAATGTTTTTTCCTAATTTACCTCAGCCTGTTTTTCGCCATTTTCACGTTGAATGGAATCGTGGATTTCCATGCGAAAAGGATCGTACACCTGCCTTATAGGCAGATAGATATTCGCAGGCACCTAAGTGCCGGAGTGAGCAAATAAAATGCGGACCGAAGGTATGATTGCGGATTGAAAATGTAGAATTGATGACCAAAAAAAGCTATTTTTTGGTCATTTTTTGCCTGCCCCGTGAGATAGTGAAACGTTATCTCACTGGGGTTGTATTTTGTGCCTTTACGTGCCTTAAAAACACCGTTTTAGCCAGCTTCAAACTGCGAGCGACGGGCCACGAGCGACAAGCGACGAACTTGCCCTTATGTTCTTATCCACTTGTCTGTCCTCTGTCGTCTATCATCTGCCGTCTGTCAACAATCTACGAACAACGAACAATGAACTACGAACTCGCAAAAAAGCTTTCCTATCCTGCGCAGTTTAACATAATGTTAAAATACAAAAATGTCAAATTTCTGCAACATTTTGCACAAAAAGTGCGCGCTTTTGCTTACTTTTGTCAACTTTCCGATACATTTCTGC
>JAOUFU010000001.1 GCA_029858035.1 Phycisphaerae bacterium | reverse complement strand
AAGAAGGGCCATGTGGACGCGGACCCGCCACAGAAGATTAAGGTCAAGGAAGAGGCCGAACAACCCAAGGTCAAGAAGCCAAGAGCCAAGAAAAAACAAGCTGCTGAGACCGAAGCTGCAAAACCAAAAGCAGCTAAAAAGCAAGCCGCCAAGAAAAAGCTCGAGGGCAAAATCATCGAGGAAAACGGCGTCAAGTACCGCTTAGTTCCAGGTAAACCGCACTACAATATGAGCCAGAACACAGACCTGTTCGAGAACGGCCTGGCACTTGATGAAAAAGTCGGCACCCGAGCAATCGAATTGATTGAGAAACACAAGGACAAGCCATTCTTCTTCTTTGTGCACTTCGCCGAAGTGGACCATAAGGGCCACAAGCAAGGGGAGAACTCCAAGGAATACAACGACGCCTTAATCTCCAACGACACCTGGACCGGCAAAATCATGGACAAAGTCAAAGAATTAGGACTGGCCGACAAGACCCAGTACTACATTACGGCCGATCACGGTTTCAATGAGGACGGAAAAGGGCACAGCTTTGCGCCCTACGTTTTCCTGGCCACGAACAACAAGAAGGTCAATCGCGACGGCCGGAGGCAGGACGTAGCCCCCACTATTCTTGAGGCCTTCGGACTGGATTTGAAAAAGGTTGAGCCGCCGCTTGATGGCATTTCGCTGACTAAGCCGGACAACCGTCCGCCGGCAAAGATCGACCCGGTGAAGAAAACCAACAAGACACCCACAAAGCAAAAGGCCACGCAAAACAGAACAGACAAGAAAAGAAAGGCAAAAAGCCAGTTATAAGACTATCAATAAAACGCGACAGAAACAAAAACAATCACATCGTAAAGTAACAGGATGTGAATCCGTCGTATTCACATCCTGTTTCCATATGGAAAGCCAAGTTCAGAGAGAATCCTACCAAGCGGGTTGATTATGCGGCCTTGCTACCGCCAATCGCCGGGATAGTAGACAAATTCGGGCCGAATTCCAAACTTTCTGCTCAACTCATCTATGAGTACATGCGTCATTTGTCTCTGGGAATCAGTCGGGCGATCGCTTTTACCGTCAGCTATAACACAGATGCGGATAGTCTGACCGCTGCCGTACCAGGTTCGGCCCGGTATTATCGACCACTGATTTTGCCATTTCTCGGTCGACTGTATCTGGCCGTCGCCACCGCCGAGACCGTTACAGACGACAAAGTGGCAGTTGATATCCTCGGCACTTGCCAAGCCGCCCAACGAGGCTAACTGCTCAATATTACCGGCCTTGGTGCCGCTATAATAGACCTCGATGCGATCCCAGCGTCCGTGGGACTGAAAGGTTCGAGAGCGAATAGCCTTTTCGACAGGTATAAGCGAAGAAAGGGAAAACACTCCCGCGGAAGGAGGATTATCTCCCAAGGCCATTAAGATAATTGCCCCGGCCGTCATTGAAACCAGCAGCGCTGCCAAAACCTTCGCCACCCTTGGCTGATTCGACATTGTCCCATCCTTGGCAGGTTCCCATTTTCCGCCGTTAGCAAACTAAGGACGAACAAAATGGATCCCGAAAAAACTTCAAAGCGCCTGCCTGTTACTATCCAAGCAGTCATTATTTTCTATACCATTATCGACACTTGTCAATAAAATACTCCAAATTTTGCAAAAATTTTTGCAATTTAACTACGGAGTTCGCCCGGCTCCGCAACTCGTAAAAAATCGTACCTGTGCGCGCGCAGCTTCAGGCGCAGGCAAAATGGGGACACCACCTAACACGATAAAGCGTCCCCGGTGTTGTCGTGACATTAACCTGAACCGTCGAAACTCTCGAACAGCCATAAAAGCTTGACTAAATGGCCGTGCTCTGATAAAAAGGGGATATCAAGTTTTTCAAGGCTGGGCAGCTATATCTGAATTCGACGTTGTAAAAAAGCTGTAACATTTGACAAGCCGTGAAAGATATCGCGACTCGCGTCGCCGGACGTCCACTATGCAAGAAACGAGCGTAAACAAAAGTGAATCTCCTGGAGCTTCAGATAACAAGAAGAAGGTCCTAATATTTGTCGTTTGCTATAACGCTGAAAAATGGATTGAGTCGGTTCTTGACCGTATCCCAAACGACATACTCAAAAACAAGGATTTTTCCACCGAGATTCTCGTCATTGACGACCAATCACCGGACCGAACCTTTTATGCAGCCGAGGATTACGCCCGGCGTCGACCGGAAATCAAAATTAACGTTTTGTATAATCCAAAAAACCAGGGCTACGGAGGCAATCAGAAAATCGGCTATTTCTACGCCCTCAGGAAAGGTTTTGACGCCGTTGTCCTTCTACACGGAGACGGCCAATATGCGCCCGAGTACCTTGGCCAGATGATACAGCCAATTCTTGATGAGGAAGCCGATGCCGTTTTCGGCTCCCGAATGATTCGCCGGCTGGACGCACTGAAAGGTCGAATGCCACTGTATAAGTGGATAGGTAACCAACTGATTACCGGTATCCAGAACAGCATCCTAAAATCCCACCTGTCTGAATTCCACAGCGGTTACAGGGCCTATAACACAAAAACCCTCGCATCAATTCCATTTGAGCACAACTCCAACTACTTCGACTTTGACACCGATATCATTGTCCAGTTGTTAGACACGAAAAAACGCATTAAAGAAATCCCCATTCCAACTTTCTATGGCAATGAGATTTGCCGCGTCAACGGCATAAAATACGCGATACGCATCATTGGCTCATGCATTTTATCCAGAATAATGAGGCTTGGAATTTACTATCATCCGAAGTTTGATTACCAACTTACCTCAAGCTCTACTTATCAGACGAAATTGGGATATCTCAGCTCTCACCAGTTTGCGCTGGATCGAGTAGCTCCCGGTGCGAAAGTGTTGGATGTCGGTTGTGGGTCCGGCTTAATGGCAGAGCATCTTGGTGCCAAGAACGTAAAGACCATCTCTATAGATAAGCAGGTTTCAGAAAAGACGCGGCAAACCTCCTTGAAATGGCTGGAAGCAGACCTGGAACAATACGATTTTTCCGATGATTTCGGCGATGTGGATTATATTTTATTATTGGACATTATAGAGCATCTGAAATCTCCAGAGCGATTTCTGCGCGTTCTGCGAGAACGTTACAGCCGGTCATCTCCGGAGTTTATTATTACCACGGGCAACATAGGCTTCTTTGTCATCCGTTCCGGTTTGTTTTTCGGCAGCTTCAACTATGGTCGTCGCGGGATATTGGACATGGACCACAGTCGTTTGTTCACGTTTTCAACGCTTCGTCGGACATTGGAGTTATGCGGGTATGAGCTCATCTCGAAAAAAGGCATACCAGCACCTTTTCCGCTGGCCATAGGTGACGGCCGGCTGGCGCGGTTTCTTCTACAGATAAATCGTCTTCTTATCTTCCTCTCCAAAAGTTTGTTTTCGTACCAGATTGCCATAGTCGCCAAGCCTCTACCGACCCTGGAGCACCTTCTGAAAGATGCGCACGAAGCCAAGAAACAAAAACTCAGTGACCCCGCTTTGCCGAAGGGCTGAACAGAGTGATCTCAAAAAAGCCAATCAAACGCCGAATACGACGCAAAGCAGCGTCTGCTGCTAAGGATAAAGTATCCCCCTTACGGCAATCCCGGCACCTTTGGTCAAGATTTATTCTGCCCTTAGCCGTGTTCTGCTGGCCTTTTCTTTATCTTTATCGCCATGTTCTGGCCATAAACGGCCAATATACCGCCATAGGTAACGATTTTATTCTTCTGTACTATAAATATAAAGTGTATCTGTTAGCCTGTCTTTCTGACTTTCATTTCCCCCTCTGGTCGCCGGCTGAAGGCGCAGGGTATCCATTTTATACCAATCCATTCACCCAGGCCTTCTATCCGCTCAATCTCTTACTGGTCCTCTGGTACAAAATCTTAGGCGGGTATAATCCTCTGGACTACCAGGTTTTTACTGTTCTCGGCATTTCGATATTCGGCCTTGGTCTCTTCATGTGGCTACGGCTGATAAACAGCAACCTGAGGGCTGTTGTTTTCAGCGTGCTCATAATGTCGGTGAGCTTCAAGGTCACTGAAATTATACGATTCCCCAACGCCGTCCACACGGCGGCCTGGTATCCCTGGATTCTCTATGCGTTGACCAGAATTTTACTGAGCAAGTCGCTGAAAAACACCTTGGTCAGCGGGGTCCTGCTGGCGTTCTTCCTGATATGCCTGTTTACGGGCGGCTACCCCTATTATGTCTACTACGGCATCTTTCTATTTATACCTTACCTGCTGGCATTTTTAGCCAAGCCTCTTCGTGAGCCTTTGTTTGGACCTTACACAATAAACCGGAGGCGCGCGTTCGCAACTTTCATATTGGCGGGCGGTGCAGCTCTGGTTATCTGTGCCCCGTATGTCATCGGTATTAAACGCCTGATGGCGGAAACCATAGACCGTGCCGGAAAAGATTTTGGATATTCCACAGCCCATGTGTTCAATTTCGAGGACACATTAGGCTCCCTTGTGTATCCACCTGCAGCATCAATAGAAGGGTGGTATTTCTTTAGCATTGCCGGGCTTTTGGTAATCCTGCTATATATGCTTACCCGGAGTAAGGTTAATCCTGAGAGTGAAGGAAGAAACGGCGGAAAAGAGACGGTGACACCGCAGCACCCCGGCGACCTCCGGATCAAACTGTTTTTTATCATCTGGATTTGTATTATCACCTACATTAGCTATGGGCGACACTCGTATCTGTTCAGGCTGCTTTGGAACTATATGCCCGGGTTTTCCAGTCTCCGCGTCTGGGGGAGGTTAAATATCATTCTGGTCCCGATTCTTGCCTGGCTGCTGTCGATTTCCTATGCTTCGTTTGAA
Source organism: Phycisphaerae bacterium (assembly GCA_029858035.1). Lineage (GTDB taxonomy): Bacteria > Planctomycetota > Phycisphaerae > Sedimentisphaerales > Anaerobacaceae > CS2-K091. The sequence continues at coordinate 36,256 of JAOUFU010000001.1, read as the reverse complement.
TCATCACTCTCCATCAAAAAGACCCCTGTCCTCAAGGAGCGTTCATATTTACACGCCCCGATTGCTGTGCTTGCAGTGGTCTACACATGTATTCTTTGTGTTCAAATCTACTTTTACCATAATAATATTCACGACAGGCTCTGGACCATATATTTCAAGCACTTGTCGCCACAAAGTATACAATTCATTGTTTACGGCGCTGTAGCGTTCGCTGCATTTCTTTCAATTGTGCTTCTCAGCAAACGGGTCAGCTTCAAATCCAACAGGGCACTTTCAACTGTGGTTGCTGTCCTCGTGCTGGTTGCGACTGTTGAGATGCGGCATGTTGGCGCCCGCGTGTGGACATACCAAAGACAAGTAGATAGGGAACGAAACACCTTCGATGTTGTAAAGGTGAATGAAGCTTCGTTTAATCTTCGCCGAACTGACCGCAACGACACGATAGCCCTTCCAAACTTTAGTGTCGGCGTCTTGCCGAATTGGTATTTTGGCAGATATAACAAATTCCTCAAAGAAACCGAGGATGAATTGGAGGCAAGAAGGGCATTTTTGGGCATACAGGAAGCGAGAAGGATTTTCTTTTCAGAATCCATAAAGCATTCCACTGTTGGGGCCTTTCTTCTCGATACGGCCCGCTACCAGCGTCCCGGCAAACTGTTGTCCTATACCGGTGATGAGCTTATATGGGAAATCAACGCACCCATCGAGGGCTACCTGAGTTTTATCGATAACTGGGATCGGGGCTGGAAGGTTTTCGTAGACGAGAAAGAAGCAGATATAGAACTTCTTTTTGGGACTTTCAAGTCGGTTCGGCTCGCGCCCGGCCACCACCAAGTCAGGTTTTGCTACCAGCCGGGATTGTTCTAAGCAAGAGTCTCAGGCTTCTCAATAACAATAGTATGGCCAAAAAAACTTGACTAAACACACTTGTTCTGCGATAAAACCGGATGTCAAATTTGTCTCATTAAAAAACTGGAGATAACAATGGCAACAGAATTTCGTCCTTTATCTTCCGAGGAAATTGCCAGGCTCACTGAGCAAGGCTGCAGTTGTGCCGACTGGTCGAAGGTTGAGGTTGCTGAAGGCTTTGACCCGGCAAAAGTAAAATCTACACATTTTTGCGGTTACATAAAGCTGGGTGTGTTTGAGAAGGACGTATCCTTTTTCGGCGGCGTTACGAAGCCGGCAGGGATCAGCAACGCAACAATCCACAATTGCACTATCGGCGACAATGTCTACATAAACCAGATAAGAAACTACATCGCCAACTATATAATCGAGGATGATGTGGTAATAGACAACATCGACCTGCTTGCAGTGGAAGGCGAAAGCTCATTTGGCAATGGCACCGAGGTTGCTGTTGTCAATGAGGCCGGCGGCAGAGAAATACCGATTTATGACAACTTGTCCGCCCACACAGCTTATATAATAGCTTTTTATCGTCATCGGCCGAAAGTCATTGAAAACCTGCAAAAAATGATAGCCCACTACACCGTTTCCGTCACCTCCTCTACTGGCCTTGTGGCAAAAGGTGCAAAGCTTATAAACTGCCGAATTATCAAAAACGTGAAAGTAGGCCCGTTAAGTCTTATCGAGGGAATAAACAGGCTTGAGAACGGCTCAATCAATAGCCGCCCTGAAGGCCCTGTTTATATCGGTCCCGGCGTTTTTGCAGAAGATTTTATCTTCTGCAGCGACTCGAAGATTACCGACGGCACAATAATATGCAAATGCTTCGTAGGGCAGGGCACGGAATTAGCCAAGCAGTATTCCGCGGAAAACTCGGTATTCTTTGCCAACTGCGGTGGTTTCCACGGTGAAGCATGCGCGATATTTGCGGGGCCCTACACCGTAACGCATCATAAATCCACATTGCTTATTGCCGGGTTGTTTTCCTTTTTGAATGCCGGCAGCGGCACTAACCAAAGCAACCACATGTACAAACTGGGACCGACCCATCAAGGCGTAGTGGAACGGGGCTCCAAGACCGCCAGTGACTCATATATGCTCTGGCCGGCAAAGGTTGGGGCTTTTACAGTCGTCATGGGAAGACACTACAGGAACTCAGATACTTCAGATTTGCCTTTTTCATACCTGATTGAGCACGAAGATGAAAGCATTCTTGTCCCCGGTGTGAATTTACGCAGCGTTGGTACCATCCGAGACGCTCGAAAATGGCCGAGACGCGACAGGCGGAAAAGTCCTAAAAAACTCGACTACATAAATTTCAGACTTTTAAGCCCCTATACAATTCAGAAAATGCTCAACGGCTGCCAGCTACTTGAAAAGCTTAAAACAACCTCCGGCAAAAACACAGAATACTATACCTACAACAATGTCAGAATTAAGAACTCCTCTCTGGACAGAGGCATAAAATTCTACAAGATGAGCATTGATAAATTCCTGGGCAATTGTCTTATTAAAAGGATTGAAAACAAACAACTTGAAAACGTTGACGAACTTCGGACGGTACTTCAGCCAGAAACAAACATAGGGCCTGGCAAGTGGGTCGACCTGGCCGGCCTGTTCGCTCCGGAACAGGCCGTTCAAAAGTTACTCTTCGATATTGAAAACGAATCTATCCGCACGCTGGATGATTTAACAGAGACTTTCCGCTCAATACACAGCAGATATGAAGTGTATGAGTGGGCCTGGACAGCAAATGTTTTACAACAGCGTCTTTCAAAAATGATTGACAAAATAACTGCAGACGATATTATTGAACTAACAACAAGATGGAAAAAGGCCGTCGTAGAACTCGACAACGCCCTCTTTGCCGATGCCAAAAAGGAATTTGCCGCTACCGTTCAAATCGGGTACGGCCTCGACGGTGATGAAACAACAAGACATAGCGACTTCGCAGCGGTGAGAGGACTCTTTGAAGAAGATAGTTTTGTTTCTGAGATCGAACATCATATAACCAGCAAAACAGCTCTCGGCGATGAGCTTATCAGCCGAATGGAGAAATTTCGTCAACAATAACTAAATCGAACAAGGAGAAATGTATGAGAGTCATCATTGAGCCAAGTTATGAATTAGCAACCAAATGGGCCGCCAACTACGTTGCCAAAAAGATAATTGAATTTAACTCGAAACCTTTTGTGCTGGGCCTTCCTACAGGCTCCTCGCCGATAGGGATGTATAACGAACTTGTGGAGCTTTGCAAGTCTGGAGTAGTTTCATTCAAGAATGTTGTTACCTTTAATATGGACGAATATGTGAATCTTCCCGAGGACCACCCTGAAAGCTATCATTCATTTATGAATAAATATCTTTTCAGCCACATAGATATTCCAAAAGACAACGTCAACATTCTCAACGGCAATGCCCGTGACCTTGAAGCCGAATGTGCGGGCTACGAAGAAAAAATTAAAAAAGCAGGTGGCGTCAAGCTTTTTGTCGGCGGCATAGGTCCCGACGGCCACATAGCGTTTAATGAGCCTGGCTCGTCACTATCGTCAAGAACACGCATCAAAACACTAACTTACGACACTATCGTGGCCAATTCGCGATTTTTTGACGACGACATTAACAAAGTCCCCAAAACCGCCCTGACCGTGGGCGTAGGAACCGTACTTGACGCTGAGGAAGTCCTGATTATTGTCAACGGTCATAATAAGGCCCGCGCATTGCAGCACGCCGTCGAAGAGGGTGTAAATCATATGTGGACAATCAGCGCCCTTCAACTGCACAAGAAAGGTATCATCGTCTGCGACGAAGAGGCGACCGCTGAGCTAAAGGTAGGCACCGTAAAATACTTCAAAGATATAGAATCAGCCAATCTCGACCCGGCCACACTCTTACACTGAGTTTTTTAAGGTGAACCTCCGATTATAGGCCGGGAGGTGCCGGTGGAGGCTCTTTGCCGGGCGGATAAACGATGTTCGCCTCGGTCCTGAGCTGCACGAGATACTTTTGAAAAAGTTCGCTTTGCTTTCTTCGCTTCAGCATGCTTTTGATCTCGTCCCCGGCCTGCTCAAATGTTTTACGACTGGCTTCTTTGCGGTCGGTAACCTTTATTATATGATATCCAAACCGGGTCTCCACGACGTCGCTTGTCTGCCCGATCTTTAATTCGAAAGCGACTTTTTCAAAGGGTTCATCCCATACACCTCTGGGTCTAAAACCCAGGTCACCACCTCTTGGTGCCGAAGGATATCCTCCAGTAGCTTTGGCTAATTCGGCAAAATCGGCACCCTCTTTGATTTGTTTGAGCAAGTCTTGCGCCTTCGCCAGCGCTTTGGCTTTTGCCTCATTAGGGTCGGTGTTAGGGTCGGTAGTATCAGGTAGGACAAGAATATGACTCACTCTGACCTGCTCAGGAGTGTCAAACTGCTTTATATTTGCAGAATAGAAGTTGTTGGCATCGGTATCTGTAATAGTTAGCTGATCGCCAAAATCGGCCTCAACCAATTTCCCAAGCATGACACCCCACTGGACCTGTTGCTCCCATTCATCATAATCCATGCCGCGGCTTTGCAGCATTTTCTTGAACTCTTCTACGGACATCCTCTGCTGATCGACTATTTCGTTGACCTGAACACGTATATCTTCTTCAGTAACGGTTATTTTGGCTGCCCTTGCTTTTTCGCCTATCAGTTGTATTGCGATCCTTCTGTCCAGCACTTGTTGCCTGAATCGTTCCTTGTTCTGCTCAACGTACGCAGGCGGCGCTTGTGCAGTCATCTTCTTAATATCCGCTTCTATATCTGTTTCCATAATAGCCACGCCGTTGACGGTTACAGCAACTCCGTCTGACGCCGCTTTAGTTGCCTGTTTCGGTTCAACAACATTCGTGTCAACCTGGGCAGGGGCGTTCGGTTCAGGTCCCTCCTTCTCGGTCTCGGCAGAGGGCTTCTGTCGGCAACCAAAAGCAACAACTAATATTACAAGCCAAGCCACAATTGTCAGATATCTTTTCATAATTTTTACCTTTCTTAATACGTTTAAAAACCTCATCGGCAATAAAAGGACCATTATCCCGTCAAAAACGAATCTGTCAACATTTTATGCTTCAACTCCGGCACAATCCGAGAATTAGTTGACTTAGGTGAGCAATCTACTAAAATACTGATTCGTGAATCGCGAATTGAATCATCAACCGTGAAATTCACAATACGAAAATAATTTCAGAAACCAATAGGTTCCGGTCGTGTCCGAAAAAAAGGAAAGCTGCGGTTTATTCGGCATTTTTGGTGATGAGGAAGCCATTCAAAAGACCTATGTCGGTTTGCATAGTCTTCAGCACCGCGGTCAGGAATCAGCAGGGATCGCCTCCAGCAACACTGACTTAATCCGGTGCCATACAGGTATGGGTATGATAAGGAGGGTTTTCCGCAGTGGTTCGGGGCTTCTGGAGAAACTGGCTAACCCAATAGCGATCGGCCACGTGCGGTATTCAACGACGGGTGCCAGCAAGGCCGTTAACAGTCAGCCTCTTTTGGCCGAGTACTCCGGTGGGCAGGTGGCAGTGGCCCATAACGGCAATCTCGTAAACGCTTCGCTGCTACGGGATGAATACGAGGCATACGGCAGTATCTTCAAATCAACAGGTGATACTGAAATAATTATCCATTTGCTTGCAAAGCCGACCCATGTTGCCAAACCCGACCCATTGGCACACGTATTGAATCACCTTCAGGGAGCTTACTGCCTGCTGTTTTTGTTTGCCGACCGGATTGAAGCGTCCCGTGACCCTTGCGGCATCAGACCTTTATGCATCGGCCAAACCGAAAAAGGAAGCTTCGTCGTAGCCAGTGAAACCTGCGCTCTCGATGCCGTAGAGGCAAAGTTCATTCGCGAAGTTGAACCCGGTGAAATCGTTCAACTGGACAAAAACGGCCTTTCCAGCAGATTTTTCGTCAAACCCGGCACTATCACACCAGCCCACTGTATCTTTGAACATATCTATTTCGCAAAACAAAACTCTCTGATTTTCGGCGAAAACGTGCATGAACTTAGAAAAAAACTCGGAAAGCAACTGGCAATAGACCATCCGGCCAATGCAGACGTAGTAATACCCGTGCCGGACTCAGGAACATCATCGGCTATAGGATACGCAGAACAAAGCAAGCTGCCTTTCGATATGGGACTGGTCAGGAGCCACTACATTGGCAGAACATTTATCTCTCCGGACCAAAAATTAAGAGAACTCGAAGTGAAACTGAAGCTGGCCGTGGTAAAAGAAGCCGTATGCGGCAAACGTGTCGTAGTCGTGGACGATTCAATCGTTCGCGGCACGACCACAAGAGGCAAGATCAGGGCTCTACGACAGGCAGGCGCAAAGGAAATCCATTTGCGGGTGAGCTGCCCGCCGATAAGATTCCCCTGTTTTTACGGTGTCGATTTTCCCACCAAAGAAGAACTGCTGGCAAATAATCGCAATCTGGAGCAAATCAAAGAATTTCTTGAAGTGGACAGTATTGGTTACCAATCGCTCGATGGTTTGCTGTCTTGTGCGGCACTGCCGAAAGACCACTATTGTACTGCCTGCTGGATCGGCAAATATCCAATTCCGGTAGATATTGCGTTTAACAAGTTTTCTATGGAACACAATCAGATGTATATGTTCGATAAAGACAACGTGTAGCATAACTCTTAAAGCGAAATGCAAGATACGAAATATATCAGCTACGAACAAACGGGCGTGAGCATCGATGCCGGCGACGAGATGGTTCGGCAAATCCAGTCCTGCGTTGCCAGCACATTCGGGCCGCGAGTCATAGAATCCGAGAATGCGTTTGCAGGAATGTTTCGTCTCGACTACGATGAAAGACTCTTCAAAAGGAATTACAAAAACCCGGTCCTGGTAGCCTGCACCGATGGCGTAGGCAGCAAAGTTAAAATAGCCGGCAAAATCAAAAAGTTTGACACTGTAGGCATCGATTTGGTGGCGATGAACGTCAATGACATGCTCGTTCAGGGGGCCGAACCGTTGTTCTTCCTGGACTATCTGGCTGTCAATAAACTGGAGCCGAAGATAATTGCCGAAATGATAAAGGGCGTCGCCGCCGGCTGTTGCCTGGCTGATTGTGCCTTGATAGGAGGTGAAACCGCTGAAATGCCGGATACCTACGGCAAAGGAGACTTCGATATGGCCGGATTCGCAGTAGGTATAGTCGAGCGGAAAAAAATCATCAACGGCAAAACAATCAGGAAAGGTGATGTAATACTCGGCCTGGCCTCAAGCGGATTGCACAGTAACGGCTATTCACTCGTTCGCAATATCTGTTTCAAGCAGGCTAATCTTAAAACGACCGATACATTGGAGGAACTCGACGGTGCCATGCTGGGCGACGTCCTGCTGGAGCCGACGCGGATTTATGTTCGGCCGATAGTGAAACTGCTCTCGAAGTATAAGGTCAAACGCATCGTCCACGGCATGGCCCACATTACAGGCGGTGGGCTTGTTGGGAATATTCCGAGAGTGCTGCCGAAAGATTGCAATGCGGTTATTAAAAAATCGAGCTGGCCAAAGCACAAGATATTTTCATTTCTACAAGAATCAGGACCCGTCGAAGAGGCTGAGATGTTCCGGGTCTTTAATATGGGGATAGGATTCGTGCTGATAGTGGCGGAGGACTTCGCCAATTCGATAGCTAAAAAACTCTCGCATTTCGGCGAGAAGGTTTATAGAATAGGAAGAATCACAACAGGGACCGGCAAAGTAATCCTTAAATAGCTTATGGATGACAAAATGTGGCAATTACATGGCTTAGCAGCGTCGCTAAGCACTCTGAACGAAAATCACATATCACAAAGGAGGTAAATATGAGCGGCATCTTTGGAGTGGTCTCAAAGGGTGACTGCGCAGAAACTCTTCTCTACAGCACAGATTACCATTCGCATCTCGGAACCGAATATGGAGGTTTGGCGGTGCTTGGAGAGGATTTCACGCGCCAGATACATGACGTGAGCCAGAGCCAGTTCAAGTCAAAATTTTATGACGACTATAAGCACATGAAAGGCAACAAGGGCATTGGTGTAATCAGTGCCTCGGATGAACAGCCTATTTATCTAAACTCAAAATTCGGGCCTTTTTGCATAGTCACCAACGGAATCATAGAAAACACCGAGGAGTTAGCGGCAAAGCTGTTAAAGAAAGGAATCTCCTTCAGCGAGGTAAGCAAAAAAGCGGTTAATGCTACCGAGCTGATTGCAAAACTAATCAGCCAGGGAAACGACCTCGTAGACGGCATAGAGAAAATGTTTGATGCTATAGAGGGCTCCTGCTCACTTCTGCTGCTCAACCGAGCCGGCATATATGCGGCAAGAGACAGATTTGGATATACGCCACTTATCACAGGCAAGCGGGAAGATGCATGGGCGGTCACGAGTGAGACCTGCGCTTTTCCAAATAATGACTTCGAGATAACAAAATACCTCGAGCCGGGAGAAATAATCCTGATCAATGAAGATGGCATAGTGCAAAGAAGAGCAAGTAAAGGAAACATAAACCAAATTTGTGCATTTCTATGGATATATACCGGCTTTCCCGCGTCAAGCTATGAAGGAATAAACGTAGAAATTGTCAGGGAAAGATGTGGCCGCTGCCTTGCAAAACGTGACAAGGACATTAATGTCGACGTGGTCTCAGGTGTTCCTGACTCCGGTGCTGCGCACGGATTAGGGTATGCGATGGAATCCGGGAAGCCATTTAGACGGCCACTTGTGAAATATACGCCGGGATACGGCAGAAGTTATACGCCACCTTCACAACAGACACGCGACCTCATTGCAAAGATGAAACTCATCCCCATTGAAGAGGTCATTAAGGGCAACAGCATTGTTGTTTGCGAAGATTCTATCGTGAGGGGAACGCAGCTTAAGAACTTCACCATAAAGAAACTCTGGGATTGCGGCGCCAAGGAAATACACGTAAGACCCGCCTGCCCACCACTGATGTTTCCATGCCGGTTCAACCTTTCCACACGCTCCACCCATGAACTTGCCGCCCGCAAAGCCATTCGCAGTCTGGAAGGCCATGACCTAAAAAATGTGTCAAAATATATTGACACAAACAGCGGAAAATACAAAAGGATGGTTGAATGGATTAAGAAGGATTTAGATGTCTCCACGCTTAGATATCAAGATGTGGATGATATGGTTCAGGCTATTGGGTTGCCCAAAGAGAAACTCTGTCTGTATTGCTGGACTGGTGAATGCCCAAAACAAGCACGTCCCAAATCAGCAATAGATATAGTGGATGTAGAGAAAGCACCTGCAAAGCAGGTAAGAGAAACAAAAATTCCCCTCTAATCAGGGCTTTACAAGATAATTCTAAAATTTAAAAGGCCGTGACTTGCGTATTGAAAATCGATAGTCACAAATCCAAAATAAAGTTCGCTAAGTTCGCTGCATCAGCAGGCATTTATGCCGTTTTTGCTTTCTGCCTGTTTCAGCCGTATTTCAAAAAGTTCGGTCCGCTTCAGTACCTTGTGGTTGTAAATGTTTGCCTAGCAGCTCTGGGCTGTTTTGTACTGAGTCGGCGGTGGGTATCTTCGTTTGTCGGCTCTTTTTTTGCAGGAGCCATCTATGGCTTTGGGCCCTTTGGGCTCTGGTTATCCGGCTTCCACCCATCGGTCGGTCTTTTAGCAGCAAGTATACCGTGGCTGCTTTGCCCGGCCGCGCTCTACTCGAAAAGAAAGCGGTGGTGGATAAGCGCGCCGCTCTCAACCCTGCCGTTTTTGGTGATATGGCTTGCTTTCCAAATATCCGTCCAATACCGCCTTTTCCCAATTCCAATACACACTAAGTTACATTTAGTCGAATTAGCAGGTCTTTTGGCTCCGCTCGTCGCGCTTGAGAGAACGATGCCTCTGGTCGGCTTCTACCATGTCCCTATAGCTGCACTGATTCTCGGTTCATCCATGCTGGTGAAAGCCCGGCGGTTCGGCATAATGGCAATCTTTGCCGTCGGTACAATACTGGCTTTCTGCGGTCCCTTCTTCAACATCAGCCCGATTATATGGCTGACCATCCCTGTTTTGTGCTGCTCGATCCTGATTGGTATGGGGATACAGGGATTTGCCCTGGCCGGCTATGCCGACAGAAAATGGGTCCTGATTACCACAATGATTATGGCGGCCCTTGCCATTATGACCCTGCTTTTGGCGATAAAATACCACAACATATTTGCAGGGCTTGGGGCAAAATACGCAAGGCTCCTGACACAAACCGCAAAGCTATACATACTCGGCGCAATCACGACAGCCGTGATATTCTTTATGGCACGCGCAAAACTGCGACTGGCTGCGCTGCGGCGGATTATTCTCTCTTTAGCAATAGCGATTGATATCCTTTTCTGCGCAAGTTTTATCGCATACAGGATTCTCTAAGAGACTACATAAATGCCGTTGAAAACATCCTCACACAGGCATCGCATTATGAAAAAGTTTCCCGCTCAATTTGTCCGAGGTAGAATCGACCGTCTCTCTGTATAAAATTAATTATTGCATCGAACTGCTGGTCTATAAAACGGGTTTCATTCGAGACCAATGCCATCCCAATAACTGCACTCCTCTTTTGGTCCTGATGGTCAACCTCCGAAACGGAGACATTGAACCTGCTCTTTAGTCGACCAATAACGCTTTTGACGATGCTCCTCTTTCCCTTCAGTGAGGTGATTCCCTGCATATGAATCTCAGCTTTCATCACACCGATAATCATACCTGACTCTTAATACTCGTTCTTCGTATCTGCTCTACTAATCCTGCTATACCAAGCCAACGGATTACAATATCAAAATCGCCCCGCCAGGTCAATCCCTCTCCGCAGTGTAAAAAAAAGCCCCTCAGCCGGAAAACTGTTGCCTGCTACGGCCCAGCGCGATACTATAATATGGCAAAACATGTTATACTGACTTAGGAGATTTGATATGCTTGCAATGTCTGGTGATGCGGCGGTGGCGGTTGGTGTTTCCTCTGTGGTCTTCCTGGTCCTGACCTTTCTGACAGTGCTGGCGGTCCGTTCGGTTCCGAACAAGCTGCTGCTGCTCGGCTTTCTGATGGCAATCACGACGGTCTTCCTGGGGGCCCTGGTGCCTGAAACAGGAAAGCTCCTACTGGCGCTCTTGATACCGGCGATAATCCTGATATTAGCAGGTGCGATTTGCCTAGCCATCGGCTTCGTGGCCAAAATGGTCAAATCCGACAGCAAAGACCAGCCCCCGGCTTAACCAATCTGCCACAAGACTTACAAAAGACTCCGAGTCGCAACCATACATATATTGACCAGCAAACCATCGGAGGAGCATCAAGTCACACCTTCGCTTCCGCCACGATTTGCCGTGTCTGGGGAGATTGCAGCTTCTGGGCTTGTTTGAAGGCAGCGACGGATGATTCGTTCTGTTCCTTGAATAGCTCATTGCCGGTGATAATCTCCTGCAGGGCCTTCGATTTTGTTTTGGCCTGCTTTAAGAACCTCACAGCCCTTGTGCCGTACACTCCGCCCAGTAGGGCACAGATACCGATACCCAGCTCCAGCGCGTTATCGGCCATCTGCCAGGCATCGGGCCGTTCCGCCGATTCGGCCAGAGCCGTCCTCCCAAGCTGCCAGCTCGATTCGTTAAGTACCTGCTGTGCGGTATCAGCCTGCGGCAACTCCTTCGGCAGGCCATAATATGACGTGATGGCCCTGCTCTGAAGCTGCGACAGCTTGGCCAATGCCTGCAACTTTTGCGAAGCAGCTTCGTCTTCGGCTGTCGCCGCAGCGATTGCCGCGGTTCGACTATGCAGCCAAGCGTTTTGCTTCTGTGCCTCGCCGGGTGCAAACCGCAGGCTGTCACATCCACATAATAACAAACAGAGCACAATTGAAATCGATAAAAACTTTTTCATCTTTTCACCCCTTAATTTCACATAGTTTCGATATAATATCATTACGCGGTCAGTACCGGAGATTCGCCTATGGACATAGCAAGAAAATTCAAACCTAAAACCATACTTCTATGGCAAAAAGTCGCAGACCACCCTGAGGCTCAACGAATCATGAGGTTATTTCCTTCTGCCAAGGTGCGGATAATAGAACATCAACGCAAGCCCCCTTCGCCGGAAATGTCCACCGCCCAGGCATTGCTCGCCGGAAAAAGAACCTTGATGATAGGCCAGACCTCATCATTCGTTGGAAGGTTCGACGGTCGACTCGGCGCTAATCTTCATTGTTGTCCCTACTATAAACTGGTGCCCATCTCGAACGGCTGCCCCTATTATTGTACATATTGTTATCTGGCGTTCGTGTATCGCAAGTACTCCCCATTTATCAAGATAAATATCAACTACGACACAATGTTCAAACAAATACGAAAGACAATTTCCCTCACACGAAACAAAATCAGCTTCAACATGGGTGAGATGCTCGATAGTCTTGCACTCGACCACATAACCAATCTGACAGATAAATTAGTTCCATTTTTCTCCGGTTTTTCCAATGCTTACCTGATGCTGTTAACCAAGAGCAGCAATATCGACAATCTGCTTGCCATCAAGCCGAATGAACATACAGTCGTTTCCTGGAGCCTCAACGCTCAAAAGCCAGTCGAACTTTACGAACCGGGCACGGCCAGTCTCAGCGAGCGAATCAGTGCTGCCAAACTCTGTCAGGACAAAGGCTGGCGAATACGGTTTCGTATTGATCCTGGTATTCTCTATCAAAACTGGCAGGCCGGCTACGCCGAGCTAATCGAGAAAACACTAACTCAAACCACGCCCGAAAACATAACAATCGGCATGTTAAGGCTTCTGCCAGGTCATTTTCGCCTTGCAATGGACACATATGGCAATCGTGCTCGAAGGCTCTACGACCATAAATTCGTTAAAGGAGGCGCCGATGGTAAACTGCGTTATACGCCAAAAGAACGTATCAATTTCTACTCCTTTCTAATTGATATGATTCGCAGCTTCGATAAAGAAGTCTCTATCAGCCTCTGCAGAGAAACGCGCGAAATCTGGGAGATCTTGAAAAACCGCTGCGAACCCAAAAAATGCAACTGTGTCGTCTGGTAACAGTCACGCTATGCAACTCTACTCAACTATCACTGTGGATTATCAACCCCAATCTAAATGTGTTTATACTGCTTCATCGAAAAACATATCGACCTTATGGAACACGGATAACCTTTATACCTCCGCGCCTGAGTATTTCACCGGCCACACCTTCTCTGTCACAGGAAGGACTTCCACCCTTCAAGTAGGCTCGGCGAGCACCTACAATTTTTGCGATCTCCAATGTGTGCTTGGCACCATTGACATGAAATCTGGTTACGTCTTGTCCTGTTTCTGGTGCGATTATTCGCAGTTTGCCATCAAGAACCTCCGCACCGCTGCCTTCGAGCCTTTCACTAGTTCTCGGTGTTGGCATACCACCGAGCTGTTCCGGACAAACGGGAACAAGAGCATATCTTTTCTTCAGACGATCGATTAGTTTCTCGCGTTTCTTTGGTTTACGTCCGCGCCAACGACACGGAATCCCAAGCAAACAGGCGCTGACAAGCACAGGTTCGAAATTGATCCCGCAATCAAACAGGTAACCATTGCGATCCTGGCTCTTGCCTGCCATACTATTAACTCTCCAAGATGATACGACACCAAAATCTATGACGCCAACCCATACAAAACTTTAGTCGAAAACACTTACCGCACTGAATGCAACCCTTGATTCGCAGATTTTTGGCAACTCGGTCAAACTGTCGACATGAGAAGCATTCTACCATACAAAATCCGCAGTCCATACAATTAATCACACGTATGATCGTGTAAATCTGCTATATCAACGCGATAGCACCTTTCACTTTCTTTCCGATTTGCCAATAGTAACAATGGCTGTTGGTTCTCCTTACCAATCAAGGTCTTAAATATCCATCCGCGATATCGGCCTTAGAAGAATATTTCTCGAGTGCACGAAGGCGGTATTCGTAGGAAATGCTCGTTGCCGAAAGCGACTCCAGTTTTACATCAAAATTCTTTTGGCACTGACACAGATACGTCACATCGTGCTGTAACAGGTCAAGTTGTCTCTGCAGATTGACCCAGCTACCCACAATCAAAGATCCAAGAAAAACCAACTGAACCAGCACAGAGACATTTATCTGCCTATTAAACTCCCAGCCTCGTGGCTTTTCAAATTTGGCATCATTCATTTCGCTATTAGCTTCAACTCGTTCCTTTATATTTCTCATGACTTCTGGAAGGATTTGTCCTAATGGCACAGGTTCAGATAAACGTCCCTCATCTTTTGTCTCACGTCTGTCATCTCCAATTTCACGGCTCAGCATAGAAAACGTTCTTATCACCGACCCTAAGCATTACCGCATACGTCCCCGCCGACAGCGTTCCCGCCTGAAGAAACGACTCAGCAAGATTGACCGCCTGCATCTGCTGGCCGATTTCGACCGGCAGTGAGCCTGCATCTCCTATCTCAACAGCGATGACGTTATAGACATTGTAGGAGCTATGACTCTTCACTTTAATCGCCCAGCCGGACTCTCTGGCGCCGGGTGAGGTAACAATAGATACTTCCCGCTCAGCCTGGGTACCTTCTCTGGCTAACCTTTCCAATAGCTCTCGGTTGCTTGTGTTCTCCCGTCCATTACTCATAACTGTGGTATCCTTTTACGAACGATTTTTAAATTCGTACACTGCTTTGTAAAATCCATCTGCACCCGCTCTATCCAGCTTGTACTTCGGTTATCACTCTTACAACCCAACAGATCTCTACTCTCAGGGCTGGACATCACCCTGTCGCCAACTCTATAATCAAAGACCAGGTGCGGCGTCTGCACAGATGTTATCTGGATAACCTCAGAACCAGTCTGGGCTCTTTTCCGCACTAATTCATATAACGCAGTAGAATCATCCACCTCATCCGGAGCGCCCAGCGCATCATCGTTGATATTTGCAAAGATACTTCGGCCTGATATCTTGCGATACTTGAACTGACGAGGCAGGGTAATTATATGCTCAACCACAGGTGCTGTTGAGCCGACAGGGCCGTCTGCTAACAAACAATTTAATCTCTCATCGCTGACAACTGATGCAGTTATTCTGAACTTCAAAACGCCCTTCAGAGCTGCTATCCAAGTGTTAACATCAAGCCGGTCACTGCTAAGCCAAACTCCACATTCATCGAGCAGGTTATTGAAAGCATAAAGGTACTGCCACCAATGCAAGCCGTTATCGAACGATACCTGTAAAAAATAGCCCAGCGACCTGCCCTGTTTGTCAGTGGTGAGGGCCGGCCAAAAGCGCCTGCGACGGCACATAAAATTCCCACTCCCGAAAACCTTTGAAAAATCAAATGCATTACCCTGATTGTATGGAGCACCGCTATAGTCGCTTGCTTCATTGAGGCACCACTTACGATATACATCCTTGGCCTGGTGAAAATCAGGGTTTGTCGAAGGAGAGAACTTATCATAATCGGTATCCTCATCAGCAGTATCCCAAGCCTTTACCAGTTCGAAGGTCCCTTCATAAACTTTGAAATCACCCTGGCCTATATATTTATGTGTCACCGGCCAAAAATTTCCCCTCCTGCTCAAAGTTGCGATATTTGTTTTTGATATGCTAAACTGCTCACCAGTACGCTGACAATTTAACTCGACTGCTCTGCCAGTACCACCCTTATAGAACACAATCGCCTGGCCGGGGCCGGTCGGCACAGGCCGGGGAACAAATTTGAATCTTAAGCCAATCCTCTCGCAGCAACGATGCAGAGCTTCTATCAGATTCAAACCGGTCACATCAAGATCTCGAACTGTTTGGTTCTCGGTCAGCGCCCGCAGCTGCTCAATTCCCGGCGTCTGCAATTGGCCGCCCGGCAAATATTCACAGAGAAGGTAATCAATCACCTCCGCGGAGCTCCAAGGCCAGCCTTGAGACGGTTCGGCACAAAAAACTGTATAGCTCTTGCCGTTAACTTGTATCGGCTCCGGATTGGCATTGGTCTTGCCATCAGGATTAAATACGGTATCAATACCAGCCAAAAACAAACTCGTGCCGTCTGAATCGTCGACTCGCCGGCCATAGACGGTGATGCGTTTCAGGTTTGCGCTAAAATCTTTCACAACGATTTCAACCCTTTCGCCGTTAGGCACAATCTCTGTCTCTATGCCCTCTATTTGCCCCTCAAAAAGTGATAATGCAAAAGCTGCCGCGCCCGGCGGGATACCGTTATAAATTTGCTGGATGCAAACGTGCTCTCCCATTGCAAGTTCGGTCTCAATATCTTCAGCAACGACCGTGTCGGCGTTCGCGTACGCAGCAGGATTATAAGCTAATCTGGCCCAGCTAAACTCCGGCCAACCACTGCGCACAATTTCTATTGGCTCAAGAAAAGGACACAACTTACCGCCGACTAAAATCGATACAGAAGACGCGGGAAGCACCATTTGCGTTTGAGTTGACTGGAAAAAGTCAATCCTGTTAGACATACCTTGTATCTCGTGATTCGTAACTTTGTAGCTTGTGCCCCATGTCACGGAAGTCAAGCCACAGTTTCATTCATGTTTCTCATTAAACCGCTTTGGCGCTAAGAATATTGATAACACCGGGACTTGCGATATTAAGCTCGATCTTTATCCGGGCCAATGAAGCATTTTCCATTCCAGCAGAATCTTCAACCCTTATGGCAAACAGATATTTGCCGGTGTTGAGTGGACCACTTTTATAAATGTAAAACATCCGGCCGACATAGCTAATCGTAGCAATTGGGTCTTCATAATCGATTTGCCCTGTACCAGCATCATAATAAACATTGAAACACACCGGTGGTGACTGTTGTTCGATGGGGCAATAATACCAGACAAGCTGTACTTTACTGCCATCCACCTGCTCGGCTCCTGTCTCGAAAACACTATTGGGCTGCGGCTGCGCCAGATCACCACTGGCATCTATTGAAACCTTGACCGCAGCAGCTAAAGTACGTTCTTCACGGCCGAAATTATTGGCCCGACGAATAACGTAGAAATATATCGACCCATTATCGTGTGAAGCATAAATTGGCGGCGAAATTTCAGAAGCCTCTGCCTCAGACACGGCCAGTATGTTCGTAAAATCTATCAGGTTCATGGCGGTCCCACGATAGAGCATAGAGCAACCGGCTATGCGAGGCCAAAAATCCCCTCCGGTCAAGCCCATCCCAACTTTGACACCATCTGCCGAGTCACCTTCATATAAACTTTCGAAAAATTTAGCATCCATTATCAAGCAATCCCAGGTTCTCGGTCCAAGGTGTTCTCGCCATCAGCAATACTCAACTCCAAAATCGTGTTGCCGGTAGAATCTTTTATAGCCATATCACCCGTTGTCTTGTTCTGGCTCATTTTATTGACCAACCGCATCAATGCGTAAAAATCCAACCGAACCTCTATAGGAATATATCGCTCAGCATTAGCCAAGTTGTTATTCCCATTTTTGTCGGCGTCTACAACCCCCACAAGATCGCCTGAATCAAACGGTGCCGTTCCGTACGCAACGCTGAACTTATACCAGCCGTCGCCGATTTCGCCAATTGTCGGGGCGCTGCCCGACTTGTCGGTACCTGCCAATGTCTTTAAGCTTTCAAAGTCCATTTGGGCTGCTGCACCAGTGAGTGGCTCTCCATCATTTGAAACATAAAAAGGTATTTCGATCGCGGTATTTGCCATTGTTTAACTCCTATCGCATGATTTGCAGCCTGCCAAAATTCGCCGCTTTTGCCCGCCTTGCAAACTGGTATTTCTGCAAAATAGCCCCCATCTCAGTTTCATTGTCAGCTATATCAGGCTTGCCTCCTCGCAAAACATTTTGATTCCGTGGCCTGAAATCACCATTATCCGCATCCACGAATTGAGGATCTTGTTCAATAGCATGTTCCGGCAGACCATTTCCTCCCCAACGACCGGAAGCCATTGGTTCTCCATCAATCGCCCAGGCACAACTGTAATCGCTATACATAATACTGCCCGCTACTCTATTTATGACCTCACCTGTGGCGGCAGTGTGCAATAAGAAAATGTTGTTGTGCTGAACCAGTCGGGACTCGGCATCATTCAGCTTTATACAATCATCAATGTCATAAAACACACAGTTGCGTATAACAAGAAAAGTGTCCCAATTGTTAGAGTGTATACCTAAGCTGTAGTTGCCTGTCTTACGAAGGACACAGCCGTCAACAAGCAACGTCCCTATCACATCCCCGTCTATCAACGCTCCTGCCAAACTTCCCACTAACTCAACCCCTAATACATTAACCCATCGACAAGCTTGAAAGCAAAGAGCGGGACCTGTAGCTGAACTGTAGTAACCACCCATTATGATCAGTCCTCTAATATAGAAAGTATCGCTATACACCCCATACTTACAGCCTGTAGACTTACAGTCTTTCAATAAGAAGCCTTGGTAATAGCCTGTAGCCGTAATATAAAAACCATAGTGGGTATTAGCAGCATCGCTAACACAGATATGTCTAAACTCAATACAATGAACATTCAAAACCTTAAACACATGGCAGGCATAACCGTTAGCATCAAACTGGACGTAAGAACCAGCAGCAAGCTCTACTCCATTATCGTCAATGCCTATTATACGTTTCCAGGTGCCAGCGTTGCCATTACCTCCGCCTGCATCAATGTCTATTCGGTCTCCCGTCCCTGAAAATGTCATTGATTTATTTGTCAGGATATTAACATCGTTATAGGATGTCTGGTCGGCTGTCGTATTATCCAAAGCCGTCTGTAGTTTATCAAAAGCACCGCCTACTTTTACGTCACAGGTATTATCCACAGAGTAAGGATATTCGATTTCAATCGTATTAGGGGTTAATTGTGCAGCGTTTACCCTGAACCGGCCATCACCATAGACAGACGAAAAATTTACATTAGCGATGAGTTCTGCAATAACGTTGGTAAAAGCCCCCGTCTTAGTTATAAGTAGCTTACCAGCCGAACTCTGAGTAACAGTACAAGCCGTTGCAGAGCCGTTCCAGGCAGACGGGTCAGAAACCGGCTCTCCATTTGTCCCCATTACATCTGAAAGCGACAAGTTAGGCGATTTCAAATCGCCCCATACATCCTTTGTGCAGCCGCCGCCGGCATTGGCGTCACCGGCTTTCGTGCCGCGTCCGCCAACAAAAAAAACGGATTCATTTGTCGACCATATATTCCCCATATCAAGGTTTACCTTTCAGCCATAGTTTTATACATGGTTTGCCGCCCTCCCTGTCCCATTCGTCTGCCCAATTAGGGAAATTGGCATCGAGCCAGGTTTTAATCTTCTGCCTTACTTGCTGCAGGTTGGCCTCATCGTCGCGATCCCACAGTTCCATAATTATGTCCTGTTTCATGTTCTCAAGAAAAGTGGTGCTCGCAGGTCTTTCACCCAGTAAAGTTGTTGCCTGAGCAAAACTTAAAAATTGCACCTGCTCGAGGGTGTAATTTCTATCAATTGCTATTTGCTTTAGCTTTTGGTATAGCGGATGATTTCTCATTTCTCTGCTCTTATGCTTCCTCTGTCCAGGTGCCGTGCTTGGCAATAGTGGCCCAATCACTGTTCGAATCAGCAATCAGTATTAAACATTCACCAATCGCATCTGCTGCCTTGTATTTGCCAACGGTCTGACCACTGTCGTCCCGAATGGCCGCGGTGCCCGGGTCAACTCGCAGTTCCTGTACTGCCTGGACCGCGAAGTTAAATATCGTACCTTCCGGCGCCGATGCCGGCAGCGTAAGTGTAACCGTTGCTGTAGCACCAAGATTCGTATGAACACTGCCGGATTCCTCCACTGTCAGTGTATCATCAGCAGTATGCGCCTCAATCGTCTTTTTCACACCACCAGCCTCATACGGCATCACAAAATTATGACCCATGCGACAATCGGTTATTGACTCGATATCCCCATCTGACGTGCTTACATTCGACAAGCGTATATGAGGCGTGGTCACCATATCAGGGAAGCTGTTGTATTCGTTGCTGACGAGATTGCCAGCCGAATCCAGATACACGTAAATATTTTCCTTATCATCTGCCAGTGTATTTCCGGAAGAACCGTTATAGCTCACTTGCTCCGTACCCAGCCAAAACTTACCAGCCTTTACACCAATATCCAGTCCGCCATCGTCGTAAACCCGCAAATCGTTCGCCCGCCGTGCAGCAAGCAATAGTCGATACAGCAATTTTCGAAACTGTAAATAATATGGCGATGTACCGGTAGGAATATATTCAACACCAGTCTCACTGTCAGATTGTATGTTTAACAATTCATTATCAGATGGATACACTTCACTCATAATGCTCTCCTTGCTGTCCTCTTACGAGATACCCAACACTAATTGGTTCGTCTGCTTATTAAACGAAGAAATGTTTATCTTCTCAGCTGGCCTTGCTGCTGGTATCACTACGACTTGGTCCGTCTCGCTGCCGCCGCTTTCATTGCCCACCTCGTCAGTAACCTTGATGGCATATTTGTAAATGCCCGCGCGCATCGCTGGGCTTATCCACTCTAACGAATCAGCGTCAAGACCAAACTGACCATAACCAAATCCACCCTTTCCAAACCCTACCGCCGCCGCCGAGTCATAACCGAAATCACTAATGCCGAACCTGCTCATACCAAATCCTGCTTTATCCTGGCGGGTAGGCCAGATTCTAATCGGCGAATCATTGAGCGCCTTGTCATAATCGATTTCACCCGTACCGTTGTCAAAGTAGACTTGAGCAATTGCACTAATCGGCAAACTCTGACAACGCAGCATACTGATCCTAACTCGGCCGCTCTGTCCAATTGACGATTCAATCTCACTGCTAAAATCAGTCGTTGCTTGTTCCGCCTCGATGGCAAAGACCTCAATCCGAACCGGCGACTCTAAAGAGGTTGGTATCTGAACAATCATTTGCCTTTGCTGACTGTCAACCGTCGCCCCTGCATATTGGCCGTTGACATAAATCTGATAAAACTTGTCAGCCCAAACAGACCGCCACTTTACTAAAGCTGTCCGTGGGCTTCCAACGGACTCACCGTCAGCCCAAATACCACAGGGCAACTCAAACACCCTTATGTTGTCTATCCCACTGCTGGTAAGTACCATTATTGCTAAACCTTTAACTGTGTATAAACGATTTCATAATCGATAACTATACCACCACCGCCCGCTCGCTCTTTGCTCACCTTGAAAACATCCATCCGCAGATTTTCAAACTCCTTACCGCCGTTGGTCATTAGCGTATGTGTATTGCCATCCATAAAGGCCGATATTGCGCTGATTCTCTCATCCATTTGAGATCGGCTTTTCGCCCGTAGCACACATTTCTGTCTTATCTTCCTGCTGCGCCCCCCCAGATCAACACTGAGCACGCCGTCCAGTCCCGGCACCGCTCTTTCTATCGAATCACGACTAATACTGCCCAATTCAATCTCTAACTGCTGACTATCAAACAAACTTTGCCCATCCAAAGCAGCACTCATTTGCCTTCCTTTCGCTAACTAATCCCGGACCAACCTTACAAACGCTCCCACTCTGGTGACATCAGCCACTCCATCTGAGCCGATGTCAATACTAAGTCGACACCGCTCTTTTGCCCTCTCAAAAAGTTTCTGATAATGCAGACTCTTCTTCCAGAAATTCTCATCTTTGGCCTTGCTGGCTAACATTGCATATACACTTGAGATGACTCCAAAGACCGATGCCCTTTTCAATACATCTGTATCCAGAACATCATCAGCATCATAGATGCTTGCAGGATTGCCCGGCTTAATACCAAAGTGTTCTGTCAACCGAAAACCAACTTCTCCGGCCTGTGGCACAAATGTGCTGACGCGGTAAAATATACCTGTAGCAGACGGCGGCGCTACAGCAGCAGCATCTGAATCCGACCTGATTACTGAAACGCTGAGCTGTGTCGATGAATCCAAAAAAACTATCTCATACGCCCCATCCAGCGAACCATCTGCAGTATGCATATATACAACTCCGCCTGCTGAGACCTGCGCACTTACAAAATCTGCTCCACTTGCAGTAAATGTCGTCCCGCTGAGTGTCCCGCCCGTTCCTGTCGCCAATACCTGCCCGGGCAGGTGTAATTCTCCGAACAGTACCGGCTCGTATCTCAAAATGTCCACATCGCTTGAAAAACTAACCATTTTCTTTAGTCCCTTTCTCGTGTAACCGGGCCGGTCAGGTGCCCAAAGAATTGTTTCTCCTTTGGGCACCCACACAGGACGCTCCGACCTATCAGGATTGCGCCCGATATAGACCCATACTGTTTAGCTGATACTTAGATCGCGAATAAGTCCATGTGCCATTTCGTTCTTGAGCTCCAGGGTATATTCGCCAATCAGCTCGCCGCACTCATAGTCACCACTGCTTGCCAAAGGTTTGAAATGGAAACCTCGTCCCGCCAAAGGCAGCACGCTAAGCCTCGATGAATCCAGGAACAAAACTCCGTCCTGTGGTATCCACCTTGAAGTAACAATTCTGCAGATGCCGAAATCGCTTTCGTAAACACTAACCATATTGGTGAAAGTCGTATCGTTAGCCGCGTAGGTTCGGCTGTCTGCGCAGAACGCGTTTATCTTTCGCTTCTGAAAACCGCCCACGACAATCAAGTCCACATTGCCGTTACTGTTCTCCCATATCTTCCTGAGCACGTAATTTACCTTTGTCTCATCAAGGTCGGTACCACTCGGGAAACCGCTATCACCGGTATGGAAAACATTCGTTGAAATGTGCTGAATAATTCCCTTCATCGACCTCCTTACAGAGCTGCTACCTTCAGGACTGCCGGTCGGCTGTCCACCGTTGATAACCGTATTTTCCAGATCGCGAATCAACTCCCGCAGCCGTTCCTGCTTTTGAAAATCCAACTCATCAGCCAGTCCCAGTTGGCTCGCAGCAATGTCGGTTCCGCTCACTTCAACCGCAGCGGTAAATATCTGGGTGTAATTCCCACATCTGCTTCGATTGGTAAACCTCGCGTCGGGCTTGTTGTCACCCTCAAGAGCTGCATTTCCCAGAATGTTAATTACCTGGTTATCGGCAAGGTCTTCCGATGTAGTGCCCGCATAGCCGCGAACTACTGTCAGCGTATCGCCGTTGATACTGGTGACAAGCATTAGTTCCTCCGCTCCTTCGACCTGAATCTGGTCACCCACACGGAACCTGCTGCCATTATCAACCACAAAATCGGTGTCAGCTGCCGGATCAGTAAAGGTGCTGTCGTTAACAGCATCCCTATTAGGCAAAAGTTCATCCTCGATCCATTCGTGATGTGTGCTTGTTGCCTCTCGCATCGGATCCCCCAAAGCATCCAGCAAAGGCGTCTCATAGGGCGAGATTATCCCGATCAAATCCGATACATCTTCGGCCAATTCCGGCAATGTCGTACCCGCTGAATAAGTTGCTTTTCCTGTAAAAGCCATATATTTCTCTCCTTTCGTTTATAACCAGCGAATTCGCTGGTCATTTTAGCCAATCAAATAAAATTCCTTCGCAGCTTCAAATACTCCTGCAAGTCTGTTCGGTTACCAGTTGTCGCCGCCTTCTTGGCCGCTCTTTCAAGAACCGTCTGGTTGCCCTCCATTCGCTCCTTAGCCCCTGCAGTCTTTGTCGCCATCACAGTTCTGTTGGCACTTGCAAACAGATATTGTTTTTCCTTTTTCAACTGCCTTATAACACTATCAATGTCCGCTTCGGTTTCCCCTTCCATTCTGGCTTTGGCAATCAACACAGCCGTCTCCAGATCAACAGTCCCGGCAGCAGCTAATTCACGAACCAGCTTTTGCTCGACCTGGATGCAGCCCAACTGTTTGGCCGTCTTTTTGGCCTCCGCTTTTGCCTCAGCTAATTGTTCAGCCAAAACTTCGATTTTTTTCTCGGCACTCTGTGCCCTTTTCCGATAGTGGATGGATTCGGATACTGGAACAAGTTTCAAGTTGTCATCGTCGCCGTGTCCTACTGTGTCTGCTGACAAAATGTCCTGAGCCTCACTCGGATTCATAAGACCTCCTGATAAGAATTTTCTCTCTCATTCATGGTATCGTAACCTAACTCTCTGAGCACCTGCTCTGTCGGAACACCTAATTCTTTTTTAATTTGCGCCTCCTTTAGCTTCTCCATCATATTCTCAGGCAGAGGACTGGGGAAAATAATGTCGATCTCTCTATCCGCCTTGCTGGTTTTGTAGATGTTGGCCCTATCGAGCATCGTCAGAACCATCTGTGCGATTTTTTTCAGACCTTCGGTATAAGTAAATCTCTTTCGTTCATTCTTCGAGAGCATCCCCATGAACGTCAGCCTAAGGGCCACAGCACTTGTAAGATTGCCAAGTTTATTCTTCAAAACCCCCGCCACCACCGGCGAGACCCCGCTTGTCTTATCCATTGCCTCTCTAATCTCAGCAATATGCAAATCCTCGCTTGGCGTTGCCTCATCTCCCCCGAATTCTTCAATAGCCGCCTCCGGATTGTCGGTGTACCACATCCTGCCTGGCGATACCGGCCTGTCCTCAAAGCCCTCTATCCCTTTGCCAAGATACATCTTAAATGCCTGGAACGTAATTCTGCTCGCCCTGTCGCTCAACCTGGTATTAAGCTCATCCTGTAGCGATATCAGCGACTCGACATCGCTCAGGCCCTCGTAATAGTATGGCTGGGCGATGTTCTGGATATGCACTACCGGCAAAAATCCCCACGGCAATTCGCTCTCGGCAACGATCTGTTTGTCCTCATACCTCTGCCAGGCCAAGGCCGAAGTAATCTCCGTCACCGCAATTACTTGCCGGCTATCGCTGTTCCTTCTGCTCGGCGACAGCAGTTTCGCAAGAAAAGTGTTTTTCCTGCTCAAGGCGTTTCTCCTCTGGTAAAAGTGCTGCACGTAATATCTGATTTTTTTATAGTCGTTTTCTTCCAGAACAGGCAGTGCTCTCGGTGCTTCAATCAGTTCCAGGTCGATTGTCCGTGCCAATTGCAGCACATCTTTAAATGAAGGAGGTTGGGAGGAGGAGGAAATGCTTTCTAAGATCTCGTCACTGGGCCTAACGAGGCAATCAACGAAACCATAAACACTTCCGAGCACTGCCATATCCTGAAAAAATCCGACAGCGCCGTTAGCCCCAAACACTGCTTTCAATATGGATTCTATTCTTGCCTGTTTTTGACTATCCGGCGATTTGGACACAAAGCTAACTGGTTTTCCGAACAAAAAATCCACCGCTGCGTTTATTCGCCACGCGATATCATTCTCAATCACCACCTCTTTTCGCTGCACATCGCGTACTCGCCGTCCACCGAAAACACCTGTATTTGCCGAATGCACGAACCCGGTTATCCTGGGAGGCAGCCCATATTCCTGTGCCTGCACATAGCATCGCCCGTTTGTCGAATCCCGTCGGCCGTCAACGCTGATTACTTCCTGCCTGATGTTTGCGTAATATTCCCACATCTTCGAAAAGTGTGTCCGAATATCCACCGAGTGTTCATCAACGAGCCACTCGACGTAATCCGCCCCGAACTGCTCATCCTTAAAGATACAAAGGTCAAATCCCATAATTAAATCCCACCAATTCACAAATCACCAAAAAAACAACGTCTCTCTATAAATGCACGAATGTTCACGTTTGATACGAAAAATTAAGTGTTTTTTGACGGCCGGTTTTCACTAAGCCTATGTGAGAAAAGGAGTAAAAAAAATTTGTTTTTTCCTGATTTTGTCTTTGGGTATGTGCGCTTTTGATTGATTTTTTGCAAAATTCTTACCCATCTTAACGGGAAATATGACCGTTTTGCGTATTACCCCGACAACCAGCAACTGTCCCCCCAAGGAATCAATGTGCGCTTTTGATTGAAATTCGGTGGCCTTCCATACACAATTGGGCTGATTTCAAAAACTATGGACAGGGGTGAAATTTACATTTACACTAACTACTATCGACAGTGTCGGCTACCCGTCTTGTTCGCCGGTGATGCCTTAACCAATTGCGTATAATCAAATGTACTTGCTAAGGATAAATTACATACACCATTTTGGCAATTAAAGGAGATCTGAACCAATGATTAAACACTATTACATCTCTTTCGCCATCTGTGTATTTTTGGGGATAGCTGCGTGCCCCTGTACGGCAGCGGCTCAAATGCCCACCCTAACAGTGCCGAATGGCTTCGGCGTCAACATACATTTCAGGGGCAATCCGCGGGATTTGGATTTAATCGCTGATGCAGGATTTAAGTTCATCAGGATGGACCTGACATGGGAAGCTATCGAGAGAGAAAAAGGAGTCTACGAATTCGAGAAATCCGGTTATGACGCCCTGACAAAAGGATGCTCCAAACGAAGCATACGCATCCTGTATATTCTCGATTACAGCAATCGACTTTATGAGTCAGACAGGTCCGTCTGCACAGAGCAGGGACGCAGGGCATTCGCCGCCTTCGCCGAAGCTGCCGCAGCCAGATATTCAGGCAAAGGAATTCTATGGGAGATATGGAATGAGTCTAACATAAAGCTGTTTTGGAGACCTCAGCCAAATGTTGACGATTACTGCAAGCTTGTTAAAGTAACGGCAGCCCGACTTAAAAAAGCCGACAATACCGGCTTGGTCGTTGCTCCGGCTACATCGACAATCCCTTTCAAATGGCTTGAGGACTGCTTCAAGAGAGGGCTGCTAAAGTGGATCGACGTCCTTAGTGTCCATCCATACCGTCCCCACCCGCCCGAAACCGTGATCAAAGACTACGCTCGACTCCGCGAACTCATGAAACTCTACGCTCCTGAAGGTAAGAATATTCCCATAATCTCCGGCGAATGGGGCTACTCGAACATCAACTGGGACAACGCCCGCCTTTCCAATGAGCAGCAGGCCCAGTATCTGGCCAGAGTGTTTTTGATCAATCTATACCAGAAAATCCCCGTCAGCATCTGGTATGACTGGAAAAACGATGGCACCAATCCAAACGATAGAGAACATCATTTTGGAACCGTAATGCACGACCTAAAACCCAAGCCAGCTTACCTTGCAGCCGAGACCTTCTCCTCCATTCTATCCGGATTCTCTATCGACAAACGACTTGAATTGGGCAGCGACGAAGATTTCGCCTTCATACTGACCAGGGAAAAAGCCGAGGCGATGGCAATCTGGACGATAGGCAAAGAACATAAGGTAACATTACCTATAGAAGCCCGTGATGTGAGGATCTTCCACTTCCTTGGCAAGGAGGAAAAAAGAACAGCCTCTGCCGAGAAAAATGGCGGTCTGGAGTTGACTATATCACAAAATCCACAATATTTGCTCATAAATGGTCAATAATCGTGTAGACTTTGATGAGTCGTATGGGTAAAATGTAATCACCCCATTTCTTCTTTCTGCAGGAGTTCAATAATCTCAGCTTTCGTAGGCAGGGCTTCTGTTGAGCCGAATTTCGTACAGGCCAATGCTCCCGCTGCAGAGGCGAATTTTACTGCTTCTCTAACATCGTCCTTTACGGCGCAATAAGCGGCAAGTGCTCCGGCAAAGGCATCCCCTCTGCAGGTTTGGTCAACAAGTTCAACTTCAAAAGCAGGGATGTGGTCAGCACTACTTCTGTCAACAACCATACAGCCGCGCTTACCCATAGTGATAACCGCGCAGTTAACGCCCCTAGCTACCAGATCACTTCCGATCAGCTTTGCCGTTCGGATGCCTGCATCAGATTGATCGGTGATATCAGCTGCCTCATAAAGATTGGGGATAAGGATGTCAACTGAGAAATACTCAATGGGTAACTCGCCGCTCGTTTGGTTGGGCTGCTCGATAGGTCTCGCAGGGTTGAGAATTATCTTCGTATTGTGCAGTTTTGCGCAACGAATCGCTCTTACAATCGCTTTATGCGGCAATCTGCCGTGAACTAGGCAAACATCAGCCTCCGATATAACCTGCTCCGCCGCATTGATTTCCTGTGAACGTAAAGCACTATTGGCACCCGTATATACACAACTGGCGTTCTCACCTGCGGAATTGACCAGCGTTACGATGACGCCTGTATTCTTGGCTTCGGCGCTATAGACGAAGTCAATATTAACGTTGAACTCCGCCAGAGTTTCCTTGGCCATCTGAGCAAATGTATCGCCGCCGACCTTGCTGATGAGATACACCTCGCAGCCACACAGGGCGGCTTCCATCGCTTGGTTTGGCCCTGGTCCAGTGGTTGTATATGAGAGAGCAGAGCCGGAAACGCTCCGCCCCGGAGGTGGGATTTGGCGACACTTTATTGCCATATCAACATATGTGCCACCAACCACAACTACTTTAGGAATCCTTTCTAACATCCTCAAAAATTCCTTTCAATGATTAAGTATAACCTACAAAATGTTGAATGCAATGCTTTTTCTACGACAATTTCTACGCGAGTTCTTTTTGCCAAAAGTCTAATCGAAAGAAGGGTCTGGCTACTCAGCTATCTTTAGCTAAACAATAAACTTAGGATAGCCAGAGGAGCTTTGTGAAAAGTTGGAAAAACGATTATCTTATTGATAAACTAAATTTAGTATAAGTATTAGTATGCGTGGTTAACTTGTTATATTTCTTGTACGAGAGATCCTAAAAGATTATGTGGAAAGAAGTTAAAGAGGGTAACTGTTTACCTTTGTTTGTTAGGAATCGGTTGGATTATTTACTTCTTTTTCTGGTAGAATTGACGGGGATAAATATTTTATAATGTCGTTGTTAGTTGTTGTAGGGTTCAACATCTTTGTTAACAGGTTAATTACTTTGGCGAACAGGGTTGTTGAGATTTAGTCCTTGCTTTTTCTGTTTTATTAGGTAAGTTGTCTGCAATTGTGGTTATCTGCAAGAAGGTGATATTTGGTAGGCGGGCACAGATAGAAAGATACCGTCGAAATCAGCAGCGCTGATTCAGGTGATTGGGTACCACCCCAAGCCATTGTGTTATGGGCGTAAGAGGTGTCGCAAAATTGCTTTGTATGGTTACTGTTGTTTTGATTGTAGGTTGCCAAAAGCAACTCGGCGGCAAATGCATGATGGTTTCCAGCCCAATCACTTCCTTGCCCGACAGCCATTGTGCCGGTCTTCTTCGGTGGGTAGCCCTTATCGTGGGCCGTTGAGTTGGCGGTGCTAAGAGTTGCCGCGGTAGAAACACCGGCTTTTGATGGTGAAAGGACAGAAGGAAAAGAGATGGATAAAAAAGGAATGAAAGAATCAGCTAAGAACCTTTTTGTCGGCCTTGATGTTGGTAGCAGTTCTGTGCACTATGTAGTCCTTGGGGAAGATAAAAAAATAAGGTACTCCCCAAAACCAATAATGCATTTCGCTGATCCCGTTGGAGCGATAAAAGAGGCTTGGGAGGACATAACGCAAAAGTTCAGCGAGAGCAGGATAAAAAACACATCAGTTACAGGCAGCAATGCCGAGTCTTTCCCAAGCGTTATGGAGGGTTTAATTTACGACTATGATAGTGTAACCATTCCAAAGGGAGTAGGGTTAGTTAGTCCGGAGGCGCAATTTATATTCCATATAGGAGCAAAAGACGCATACTTTTTTAATGTGAAAGAAATAAATCATGAAAAGATTATTCAGGAGTGGAGAACTGGAACCAAATGCGGTGGTGGTTCTGGGATATTAATAGAGAAGCAATGCAGAAGGTTGTTTGAAGGTGAAATCCCAAATCCTGAACTTAAAAAAACCCAAACAATTGGGGATGAGAGCGAAAGGCACGAGGCCGGAATCAAAAACAGGCGAAAGTTACAATCAAGATTGGAACAAATCTTTTCCATCGCGGTGAAAGAGGCGGAAAGCTCAAAAGAACCTAGCGAGTTCTTGGCCAGATGCGGTGTTGTTATTCAATCTGATTTAATCCACAAACAGAACGAAGGCGCAAAAAGAGAGGATAATTTGGCGGGACTTTTCAAAACAGTGGCAAGGAATTACAAGATCGACGTCCTTGGAACAAGAGAATTTTGTACCGAGAAGTCTAATACCGCGATAGCAACTGGATGCGTTTTCAGTAATGACCTTATCAGAAGAAACCTGGAAACATCTCTTGGCATTGCTATAACGAGGCCGGAACATTTTCACAATATCGCAGCAATAGGAGCAGCGCTAAAGGGAATAGAGGAAAACAACAGTTTCGCCTTCAATCTTGGAGAGCTTAAAAAAGTTGCTGAGCATGGTCGAGGAAAAAGACAATTTGCTTCACCTCTATCCGGCTATCTTGAAAAGGTAAATGACAAATCTAAGAATATCGCGGAAAATATAGAAAAAGGAACAGAGGTCGTATTGGGAATAGACGGGGGAAGTACAACAACAAAAGGCGCTTTAGTTGATTTAAAAGGGCAGCTTCTTGACAAAATCTATATTAAAACTCATGGTAATCCGGAAAGCTCATTAAAACGTGTTATAAAATACTTAAGCAGACATAAAGACGAGGTGGTTGTGAGGGGAGTTGGTGCTACTGGTTCTGCGAGAAAGCTGTATCAAAAGATTTTAATTAGCAAGAAAAAATCTGAAGAGCTGACGAGCAAAGGGATAGAGCTCGCAGATAGAGTAACTGATGAAATTACCTGCCATGCTCTGGGCGTTAAACACTATGATTCTGATATTGATACTATTTTTGAAATAGGCGGCCAGGATATGAAGTTCACGAGTTTTTCCAACGGCGTGGTTAAAGAGGCAAAGATGAATTATAGTTGTCAGGCAGGTTCCGGCCAGACGCTGGAAAACATGGCTGACATTATAGATTTGAATGTAGAGAATTCCTTACAGGAATATGCCTTAAAAGCTGACAGGATTCCGGTAATTGATGCAACTTGCGGCGTTTTCATGGAAATGGATGAAAACAGGTTGATCGCGGAGGGCTTCAGTAAAGAGGAAATAGCCGCGGCGATAATAAGGGGAACTGCCGAGAGCTATTATTATAAATTCGTAGGTGGCTCGCAACATGTCGGAGAGAAATGTTCTGCCCAGGGCGGCCCCCCATTAGGAAAAGCTTTTCTTGCTGCTCTTGCGCAAGTAACGGACAAACAAATAGAGGCATTTCCTCATAGGGAAATGTTCGGTGCATGGGGCCAGGCGTTAGATATCATTGAGAACATAAAACAATTGGAGGAACAAAATAAGAGGTGCGAGTCTGCCTTTAGGGGTTGGAATTTGGTGGATATGTCCTTTGAAAAAGAAAAAATTTCTTGCAGGGCGCTGTTTAAAGAAAAATCCTGCGGCGTAAGAGACTGTCAACTCGAGATATTTTCCATTGAGGCCGATAGAATCGTTACAGGAGGCTTTTGTCCCAAAGGAGATTCTGAGTCGGCGGGAAAACCAAAAACAAATTATGTGGATAAATACCACAAAATATATGAGAGACATTTCAAAAGGCAGGGGAACTTATTAGAAGAAGATTTTTCTGCGGAGATAGATAAAAAAACAACAAGAACCGTGGGCATCAAAAGGAGCACCGCAACGCTCGGAGAGAAAGGCATTTGGAGTGCCGCTTTATTCAAAAAGCTCGGTTTTCATCCTATAGTATCACCGAAAAGCAACAAAGAGATAGCAAAAATTGGCATCGACAACTCAAGAACAGACTTCTGTATAGCAAGAAAGTTGGTAACGGGGCATGTAGCGGTGTTGAATGAAAACCCAAAGATAGACTATTTGTTTAATCCAAGTTTCATTGAGCTCAGAATGGATCATCCTCCTGATTTAAAATATTGTATTTATACAGAATCGGAAGGTTATATTTTAAACGATGTTCTTTCTCTCGACGAAGATAAACAAATCAATCCTATTTTGCATTTTGGGGATGAAAATCTTCTTGTTCATTCTCTTCAGGAAGAATTTAAGAGACTCAACTTCAGATTTTCAGATAAAGAGATTAGAGATTCTTTAAGATATGCGGACAAGGCGGAGAAGGAATTCAAAAAAGAAATTTATGAAGAGGGTGATAAATTTTTAAAAAGAATCGAAGAAGGTAACGAAAAAGCCTATGTTGGTATTGGACGCGACTATGTTTTGCTCGATCCTGAAGCAAGCTCAAACTCGGGCGTTATGTTTTCACAAGTCAGGGGTTTGCACTATATTCCGCAGATCTTTTTGGAACATAGATTTGAACATATTCCTATTGATGGCGTGGCGGACAACGAATTCTGGATTCAGAGCGTCAAGATTCTTAAAGCGAACTTGTTTGTCGCTGGCCATACCAATCTGTTCCCCATAAGGATGATGAATTTTGCCTGTGGGCCGGATAGTTTAAAAATTTACCAGGAAGAACAGATTCAGGAAGCCGCGGGCAAGCCCTTGCTTACATTGTTAACCGATGCTCAGACTAATAATGCGCCATTCATAACAAGAACTGAAGCCCATGAAAGAGTTGTAAATCAAACCAAACCTGAAAAGGTAAGAATCGAGAGCTTACGGCCAAGCAAATATTCCACGGACAACAATGACCAAAGAATCTGGCTCGTACCTTACATGGGAGATGCTGCCCACGTCGCGGTCTCAGCGCTCAAGCATTTTGGAATCGACGGCGAAGTCTTGCCAACTAATACGCAGAGAGGCTATGAAATAGCCAGAAAACATATCCATACCGAAGTATGCCACCCTCTAAAAGGCGTCGTAGGAGATGCCCTTGGCTTCCTGAGTGAGCAGATCGAAAAGAAAGGCAGGCAGTACGTCGAAGAGAATTACCTTGTTATGCTGCCTACGACAAGCGGTCCTTGCAGATTCGGCAAATACGTCGAAGCACTGCGAATATTTATGGACCGTGAAGGTCTACAGATGATCCCTATAGCAGGCCCTTCCTCAGAAAACGATTATTTCGATATACCCGTACCGGAGAGGGTTGGCGCATCGAACAAGCTCAAGGTCCAGAAGGTTCTTTTTAAGGGGATTAACGCCTCAGACCTGTTGGAAGACATAACCCTTAGATTTCGGCCATATGCTGAAGATAAGCAGCAAATTACGGACTTGAAAGAAGAAAGGCTCCTCGTATTAGGAGAAGTTATTGAAAAGGGTGCAGAAACCGCAGACCTGATAGAGTGGGGCAAAGAGACTGTATCACGATTTACTCAAGCCAAACTACGAGATAAAGACAGATTCCCTCTCGTTCTTTATATTGGCGAGATATACATGAGACAGCACGACCCTTATACCAACTTTGTGATCCAGAAATTGGAAGAAAAACAGTTGGAAATGGTTAGAGACCCCATCACTGATTGGCTGCTGTATGTAAATCAGATGAACCGGAGAAACTCGAGAAGAGATATAAGGCTGGCTGTCAAAAACTGGGATTTGGCCGAAGCATGGAACGAAACCGGAAAACTCTTCAATTCGTTCCTCAAAGGAACATACATGTCTCGTATAGCTGACAAAATTGCCCAGCCGTTTCATGAAGTTCTTCATGGCAGACACTGCCTTCCTCAGCCCATGGAGATCATTGGAACTTTGGAAAAGAACCACAAGTTCCACGGAAATATTGAAGGAGAATCCCCGTTAAGCACCGGAATTACCTACTACTTTATGCACGACTTAATTAAGCCCAGGGGAGATGCTTACATTTCGGGGATATTTCACGTTGGGCCTTTCACATGTATGCAGGAGGGAGTCGCAACGGCCAAAATAGAGGCAATGGCAAAAGAATTGAGGAAAAGAAAATCAGACTTGGTCTTCCCGATTATCCATGCTTTCTTTGGTGATTCGCCCAATCCAAACTTGGATGCAGAGATAGCCGTCTTTACCGAGCAGTGCTATCAGAAAAAAGGGATATTGAAAGAAAAGTATGGCTCTGGGCTGAGCACCGATTCTCAGAACCATTCCACTTCGACGCGTTCGCCAAGCCAAATAGTGGACGTCAAAAGTAAGAAACGGATTCCTAATGCTTATGAGAAAGTGGATTAACTTGATGGCTATGGTTTTGATATGCACTTTGCTAACTCTGGCTCATCAAACTCTGAGCTTTGCATCGAATGGGCCCGGCAAGTACACATTTCTTTGTATGGTAAACAACAATAGCGTCTTTTTGGCTTAAAAATGCCAATTTGACAGCCAGTAAATATGGATGGCAGCCTCCAAGAGTTCGATACCCACTTTTTTTGAGTACTTATCACTTTTCAGCGGTTTGGCACGTCGTTTGCAAATTATTGTAGTGGTTAAGTTAATTCGAAAAATAGCTATTTAGAAGAAAAGGAGGTGTTATTATGACACTGGTACATTTACACAGAGGACATAGAAACAATTTGGCGAATCTTCACAATGAGATGGACGATTTGTTTGATAGTTTCTTCAGAGGGCTGGATAAGCCGTTTGTGGGATATAAGGCTTGGCCTGTCATCGATATTGCTGAAGAGAAGGATGAGATTTTTGTGAAGGCCGAAGTCCCGGGCTGCAAAGCTGATGATATTGATATTTCCGTTCACGGCAATACCTTGACTATCAGCGGAGTAAAAAAGCAGGAAGAGGAGAAGAAGGAGAAAGGTTATTACCATGTCGAGCGGTCCTTTGGCAGCTTCAGACGTGACCTGAATCTGGGAAGTGATATTGCTTCTGATAAGATAGAAGCAATGTGCAAAGATGGCGTTCTCACAATAACTCTGCCCAAAGCTGAAAAGTCCAGGGCAATCAAGGTCAAGGTTAAAGGATAATAAGCTTGAGCGAATAAATTGAGATAAAGTGCCGCTCGGTTATCACCAACCAAGCGGCACACTCTTTTTACTGATGGGGACTTCAAAACCGATCCAAGTGCTGTTCGTGCTGATGGGGATTCGGTTTTGGTTTGGTATCGAGCTTTTGTTGGCCGGTCAACAAAAGCCAGCTTGCCTTTCAATATTGGCCTTCCAGGGTATAGTTACACAAAGTGTAATTCTTGGCCTTTGTAAGGATTCTATTGGCGAATCCTTCAATCTTTGCATAAAAAAGTCGATTTGACAGCAAAAATGTACAAAACAGTGTTAAAATCGCATATTCAACACCACTTTTTATGCCTTGTTAGTTCAATGAAGCGGAAAAGGAGTCTTTTTCGTGTCGTTAATTCCTTAGGGTTTTTATCGGCTCGTCCCATAAAAACATAAAGTTTTTCTCATTTCTTTGCCGAATAAAATAGATAAGTAGTCAACTGTTTTTAGTACTGAAAGTGGCATTTTTACAATAAATTGGGTTGAAATCCTATTTTGCAATATAGGCAAAATGGCAGCCCTTTTTCCAAGGCTGAAAGAGGTATTATATGAGAACTATCGCGGTTGTTAATCAGAAAGGTGGTTGTGGCAAGACAACGATATCAATAAACCTGGCAAGCGCGCTTGCTGAAGCAGGCCAGAAGACCTTGCTGGTTGATATGGATCCGCAGTCACATTGCGCAGTCGGTCTTGCCGTGCCCGAAGAGCAGATTGAACAAAGCATCTACGATGTGCTGATAAGCAAAAGTAGAAATGAACCAATAAAGCTGACAGAAATATTGTGGCAGATTAGCGATAGGTTGGAGCTGGCACCGGCCAGTATAGACCTGTCTGCATTCGAGCAGCAAATGGCTGGTATTGCTGAGTGTGAGGGTTGTTTGAAAAATGTCTTGGTCGAAATGAAGGGTGAGTATGAATACGCAATCATTGATTGTCCCCCGGCCGTCAGCCTGTTGACCTTCAATGCTCTAAGGGCCGCTACCGATGTTATTGTCCCTGTCGAGACCGGGTACTTTGCGCTGCATGGGCTCAGCAAACAGCTCGAGACCCTGAATATACTCTGCGAACGATGTAGCCAGCAGGTGGATGTTAGGGTCCTGGCCAGTATGTATGATATAAGAACGAAGATGGCAAGGGAGGTTTTGGCAGAATTGCGAAAGCACTTCGCCGATAAGATGTTCGAAACAATCGTTAATTTCAATACTAAGATAAAGGAAGCGGCCAGTTTCGGCCAACCCATCGGTGAATACGATTCTGCCAGCAGGGGCCAGAGGGATTTTCGCTTACTCGCGCAAGAAGTTATTGACTCTGAGGCCAGGCAACAACGCCGGGAAGTCGTCAGATCCCTGACTGACCAGCTCGAATCCATGAGTGTCACCGCGGATGAGTTGTTGCAGGCAGCTAAGCCCGCCATCAAGACTGTGCAGGCTCCGATGAATGAAAGACCGGAGTCGGCTGATATCGATGTCAAGCTTTCCGACTATTATGGCGTCAATCAGATGAATGATGCTGTAGTATTCGTTACACTGTATCCGCGCGCCGAGAGCGTCCAGGTAGCGGGGGACTTTAATAGTTGGCAGCCGGAAGAGACGCCGATGCAGAAAGTGGATGCCGGTGGCGTGTGGCAAACAAAGTTGAGTT
>JAOUFU010000103.1 GCA_029858035.1 Phycisphaerae bacterium | reverse complement strand
CTTCGGCGGCAGGTATATCGTCAGCGTCGGCTTGTCGCCGTCCTCGCTGCCTTTGGCGCCGGGAGCGCCTTTAGGCCAGAGCAATTCGACCTTTTGTGAGGTATCTGCCTTCCCTGCAGACGCTTTGGCAGTTAAGGACATCCCAATTATCACACAGGCCAAAACGATGCAAAAATATCGATTCATGTTTTTTCACTCCTTCCATACAACTGAGTTAATTACCCAATTCTGCAGCCAGTGACGGGATTTACACGAAACAAATCGGAATCCCGCAAAGCGGGCCGGCCGGAGATAAATTTAGCCGTAATAACTACCCGGTGTCAAGCCTTAATTGACGTTGACGATACGATTAGATTACCGAAAATGACGGCCAAAAGGATTAGTAAAAGAGATGGAATTTGTGTACTATGAAAATCAGTGGTTTTCTGTAAACCTGAAGATTACGGAATTATGCGTAACTGTGAAATAGTGATTTAATCAAGAGAAGATGAAAGATAAAGAACAGGAAAAGATCGTCCTTGGAAAGTTCATACAGGTGTATTGTCGGAAAAAGCACCGTTCGCCAAAGGGGCAAATGTGCGACTCGTGCGCCGAATTATTGGAGTATGCCCTTTTGAGATTGGAAAAATGCCCGTTTGATCCCAAGCCCAAGTGCAAAGACTGTAAAGTCCATTGCTATAAGGACGATTACCGGCAGCGTATTCGCGAGGTAATGAAATTTTCGGGTATACATTTTGTAAAGCGAGGCCGGTTGGATTGGTTGTTTAAATATTTTCTTAGATAATACGAGTTTTTTCTACCAGGTGACTAAAGAGGCCTGCTCAATTGACAAAAATCAGTGTTTTACGTATACTTGCCTTGATTAGTAACCGAACTTGTTCACACGTACCGAATACACTAAGAAGGAGCGATTGAAAATGACCGGAAGACAACATGTTAATAAACACCTGCCCATTACCCTAAAGCGGTGGCAGAGCGTCTTGTGCCTTGTTCTGATTGGCATGATTTGCGGCTGTGCGGCCGAACAGGGCGGCGCGGGCAAAAGCCGCTCTATCAGCCTCTTCAACGGTAAGGACCTTGAGGGGTGGAAGGTCAAGATTACAGGCCATGAGCTTAATGACAATTATGGAAACACCTTCCGTGTGGAGGACGGTATCCTGAAGGTCTGTTACGACAGGTATGACAAATTCGACGGAAAATTCGGACACATTTTTTACAAGGACAAGTTCTCGCACTACATTCTACGCCTGGAGTATCGGTTCACGGGAGAGCAGACTCCCGGCGGTCCGGGATGGGCGTTTCGAAACAGCGGAATCATGATACACTGCCAGTCGCCCGAAAGCATGACAAAGGACCAGAGTTTTCCGGTATCCATCGAGGTGCAACTGCTTGGAGGTAACGGCAGGGATGAACGTTCGACCGGCAATTTATGCACTCCGGGGACGCACGTCGTGATGGACGGTAAACTTGTCACGACGCATTGTATTTCCTCCAGCTCAAAAACGTATCACGGCGACCAATGGGTGCCGATGGAAGTTGAGGTACATGGCAATTCGGTCATCAGGCACATTGTCGACGGCCAGACCGTGCTGGAATATGAGAAGCCGCAGCTTGACGAAAACGATGGGGACGCCCGGAAACTTATCAAGGACGATGACAAGATGCTGCATGAAGGCTATATATCCCTTCAGGCCGAGAGCCATCCGGTAGAATTTAGAAAGGTGGAGATACTTCCATTGGACCAATAGAGATGCGGATATGCTTTCAATAGGAAAGTATGCAATATGATGGAAAAAGGCCCCGCCGTTTGGCAGGGCCTTTCAATTCTTCCAAGCTTTATAGTTTGGTTAGACCGGTGTTACATTGGTTGCACATGGGCCTTTTTTTCCTTCTCCGACTTCGAACTCGACCTTCTGGCCTTCATCGAGTGATGCATAGCCCGTTGTTTTAACTTCCGAGTGGTGGACAAACAAATCATCGCCGCCATCATCGGGGACAACAAAACCGAATCCCTTGCTTGAATTGAACCATTTTACTGTACCAGTTTTCACAATGTTCTCCTTAGGCCCGCAGGCCTGTAAATAAAGAATCCCTCATCTGTTATTGAGGGGTATGCTTCGAGGGATGAAAGAATACACCTGAACAAACCAAATTGAATGTTAACAAGGTATTCGGCGGCTGTCAAGAAAAAAAAAGGAACAGTTTGGCCATCCGGTCACCATCACAGATGTTGTTGGTGTTATTAGATTTTCTTTTCTTTAGTAACTGTGCCGATTATACTGACGGAAAACACTCTTGACTGAGCGTGGATCGAGGATACAATATGATTTTTTGAAGTCAGAACGGAAGTATTGACGTGATTACTTTACGGAATTGAATATGGATTTGATTCAGGAAGAGTCCTTGAGCCTGGAACCGTTGGATGAGATTTTGGAATCGATTCCGAAGGCCGGTGTTGGTGAGCTGATTCCCATTCTGCAGAAGATTCAGAGAGAATGTGCGTTTCAGAGGAGTTGAAAAATATGAAAACGTTCGACATGCAGACTTATCAAAATCTGATCAAAGATGTCGGAGGCCTCACCGTGGAAAATTTATTTGTGTTTCTGTGCAAAGTGCAAGAGACATTCGGATGTGTCCCGAATGAGGTTGTCCGCGACGTTGCGATGAAGACCGGTTTTTCAGAGGCCCGAATTTACGGCGCTCTGACATCATACAGAGAGTTTAAGGTGGGAAGGGAGTGCGGTGACTAACATGAAGGAAATAAAACTCTTAACTCGTCGAGTGGGCACGTATGAGCCGCCGGATTTGAAGGGATACGAGGCCCAGGGAGGCCTGGTGGCCCTTAAGAAGGCCTTGGCGATGGGCCCGGAGTCAGTAATCGATGAGATTAAACGGGCGGGCCTGGTCGGCCGGGGAGGTGCGGGATTTCCGACCGGACCAAAGTGGGCAATGGTTGCCGGCGAAAAACAGGGGCAGAAATACCTTATTTGTAATGCTGAAGAGGGCGAGGTGGGGACATTCAAGGACAAAGTGCTGCTCGATGGGGATCCCTGGCTGGTACTCGAAGGAATCTTAATCGGGGCCTTTGCGGTTGGGGCTGAAAAGACCTACATCTACATAAACGGTGAGTACGACCAGACCATCGAGCTATGGGACAGACTTGTTGTTGAGGCGAGAAAAGCCGGGCTTTTGGGAGACGATATCTTAGGTTCAAAGCTCTCCGTTGACCTGCAGGTAGTAAAGAGTAAGGGGCTTTATATAACGGGTGAGGAACTCGCGCTTATCTCGTCTCTTGAGATGCGCCGTGCCGCCAGCCGATTGAAGCCGCCATACCCAACAGAAAAAGGTCTGTTCGGTAGGCCTACGGTCGTAAATAACGTGGAAACGCTCGCAAACGTGCCGGTGATTTTGGCAGAGGGGGTCGAAGCATATCGCAGGCTCGGTGTTGAGGGTGAGCCTGGAACGAGGCTTTTTTCGCTGTCAGGGGACGTTAAAAAAAGCGGTGTATATGAGCTTGAGATTGGTTCAGGAACGCTGGCCGAGTTTATAGAAGAATTTGGCGGGGGCACGGCAGGCGGCCGGCCCATAAAGGCGGTCCAGCCCGGCGGAGGAACGAGCCGGTTTCTTGCCGGGGATTCTTTGAAGTGTAAACTTACTGCCCGGGCGATTCTTCAGGCCGGCAGCGGAATTGGAACTGCGGGTGTGATAGTCTACGAAGAGGGTAAAAGCGCAGTGGATATTGTCAAGGGTCTGATAGAGTTTTACGGATTCGAATCCTGTGGACGCTGTGCCCCGTGTCGAATAGGAGTTGTGCGAATTAAGGAAATCATCGACAAGGTGTTTGGCGGCGAGGGAACAGATGAAGATTTGGAGCAATTACGCCAAATCGGCAAGGCCTGCGTGGCGGTATCTACTTGTGGAATGGGCCAGGCCTTTCCACTGCCGGTACTTTCGGCGCTGGAGCTTTTTCCACAGGATTTCGAGGCGGCTATTGAAAAGGTATCAGCATAGAAATCTCATTGCGGGGAAACCTAATAATGAAGGAAGTTTGCTTTAATATTGACGGCACAAAAGTAACGGCGCCGGAAGGTACGACGATTCTCGAAGCGGCGAAAGGCGTTGGTATTGACATACCCAACCTGTGCTACGATTCACGCGTCGAGCCGGCGGGAACATGCCGGATGTGCGTAGTGCAGATAGAAGGTCGCCCCGGCCTGACGATATCGTGCAACACGCCGGTTGCCGAAGGTATGGAGGTGTGTACCGAGAACGCCGAGATTGCAGCGATACGAAGAACGGTTCTGGAATTGATTTTGTCGGACCATCGGGTGGCATGCACGAGCTGCGACAAAGATGGTGCCTGCAGGCTTCAGGACTATGCATACCGGTACCAGGCCGACGAGGGACGCTTTGGTCTGCCTGAGCGAAGGCCCGTAAAGCCGAATTATGCCACGAACAGCGAAGGCATACTTTATGACCCGGACAAATGTATTCTATGTGGCTTGTGCGTCAGGTATTGTGAAGAGGTACAGAAGGCGGAAGCCCTGACATTTGCCGGTCGTCTTGGGCAAATAGAGGTAAGCACCGCCTTTGGAATGGATCTGCATGAAAGTACATGTGTCTTGTGTGGCGGATGTGTTGAGATCTGCCCTGCCGGATCAATGTTGGACCGGGCTGCGATAGGCAAAGGCCGTGAAAAGGACTTAACAAGAACACGAACGACTTGTGCCTATTGTGGAGTTGGTTGCCAGCTGGACCTTCTTACCGATCCGAAAACCGGCAGGATTGTTAAGGTGACAAGCGAGGTCGGCTGCATACCCAATAACGGTAATATGTGCGTAAAAGGTAAGTTCGCTATGGATTTCGTGGGCAGTGATAAAAGGCTGACCACACCGCTTATCAAGAGAAACGGCAAATTTGAAGAAGCGACGTGGGAAGAGGCAATCGAATTTGTTGCCGAGCGCCTGAAACAGATACGTTCCGAATTCGGCGCCGAGAGTATTGCCGGTCTTTCATCGGCCAAGTGCACGAACGAAGACAATTACGTCTTCCAGAAATTCATACGAGCGTGCATCGGCACTAATAACGTGGACCACTGTGCTAGGTTGTGTCACGCATCGACGGTGGCCGGTCTGGCCAGAGCATTCGGCAGCGGGGCCATGACCAATTCGATTGATGAAATCAAGGATGCAGGCTGCATATTTATCATCGGCTCAAACACCACCGAGGCCCATCCGGTGATTGGCCTGTATGTGAAAGAGGGGGTGATGAAAAATGGGGCCGAGCTGTTAGTGGCCGATCCGCGCAGAATTGATCTGGCCCGGTTTGCTAAGCTCTATATAGCCCAAAAGCCCGGCACGGACGTGGCGCTTATTAACGCGATGATGAATGTCATTATAAGTGAAGAAATATACGACAAAGACTTTATCAGCGAGCGGACGGAGGATTTTGAAAAGCTCAAACCTATATTAAAAGACTTCACGCCTGAAAAAGCCGAAGCTATTACAACGATTCCCGCCGAGAAAATTCGCGCTGCGGCGAGGATATACGCGAAGGCCGATACTGCAAGCATCATTTACAGCATGGGCATCACTCAGCATACGACAGGTACTGATAACGTACTTTCACTGGCCAATCTGGCAATGCTTACGGGCAATGTCGGAAAGGCATCGGCGGGTGTTAATCCTTTGCGTGGACAGAACAACGTGCAGGGAGCCTGCGACCTTGGGGCGCTGCCTAACGTTTACCCGGGGTATCAATCCGTTGAAGATTCGCAGTTGCAGACCAAATTCGAGTCGGCGTGGGAGCAAAAGCTTTCCGGCCGAAAGGGACTTACGGTCGTCGAGATGATGCACGCGATAGAAGAAGATAAAATCAAGGCATTGTACATAATGGGAGAGAATCCCGCCCTTTCGGACCCGAACCTGAACAGAACAAGAAAATCTCTGGAAAAAGTGGATTTTCTT
Organism: Phycisphaerae bacterium; assembly: GCA_029858035.1. Taxonomy (GTDB): domain Bacteria; phylum Planctomycetota; class Phycisphaerae; order Sedimentisphaerales; family Anaerobacaceae; genus CS2-K091. Next base: position 4,964 of record JAOUFU010000103.1, on the reverse strand, counting down.
GTCTCGCAGGATATTTTTCTTTCAGAGACGGCTGAGTACGCCGATGTTGTATTGCCCTCGGTCTGCTTTGCGGAAAAGGACGGCACATTCACGAATACCGAACGTCGGGTCCAGCGCGTTCGGAAAGCTGTTACACCTCCGGGACAGGCCCAGAGTGACTGGGAAATCATCTGCGAGGTTGCGACAAAGATGGGTTATCCGATGGCATACGGGGGCGCCGACGAAATAATGGATGAAATTGCGACTGTCACCCCTATCTATGGCGGCATGTCGTTCGAGAGGATAGATAAGGTTGGGCTGCAGTGGCCCTGCCCGGACAAGGAACATCCAGGCACCAGGTTCCTGCACGAGGGGACATTCAAGAGAGGCAAGGGCAAGTTCCACCCCGTCGAATATAAAAATCCCGACGAGCTTCCTGACGAAAATTATCCGTTTGTGCTTACGACCGGCAGGCAGCTATATCAATTCCACACCGGTACGATGACAAGAAAGTCACCGGTCATTAATCAGGTTTCACCGACGGGGTACGTAGAGATACATACCGATGATGCGGCCGGGCTTGAAATAAGCAACGGTGAGAAGGTCGAAGTAATCACTCGGCGCGGCAAGGTAACCACATTGGCAAGGGTGACCGGCAATATTGAAAAAGGCTGGCTGTTTATGCCGTTCCATTTCCGGGAAGGCCCTGCCAATATGCTGACTAATGACGCATTAGACCCGACGGCCAAGATACCGGAATTCAAGGTATGCGCAGCCGCCGTTAACAAAATGAAGCAGCCTGTTTAGAAGATGACTTAATGTTGTTTGGTTTTGGCCGTTATAGACCGGCCATTTCTAAAATGGCGGGTACGTGCCGCTCCCACCCCAGTGCCATAATATGAATTCCCCGGCAAGAACCTTTCAGCTCTTTAATCAGGCGGGCGGAGATTTCTATACTTTTTTCAACTCTTCCTTCTTTGCCCGCGCCGGCCAGCTCATCAATAATCGCGTCGGGGACATGAACTCCGGCGACATTTGCATTCATAAACTTTGCCATGCCGGGCGATTTCAACAACACAATTCCTGCCATGACAGGCACCTTCAGATGCTTGACCTTTTCGCAGAAGTTGGCAAACTTGTCCACTTCGTAAACCGCCTGTGTCTGGAAGAACTCCGCTCCGGCCGCAATCTTTTTCTCCATCTTTATAATCTGCGGCTCTAACGGGTCTGCACCCGGATTCACCGTAGCCCCAATCGCAAACTGCGGCGGCGCACCCTCTAAATCATTGCCGGCCATATCTTTGCCGTTCATTAATCCCTTGACTGCCGAAAGCAGTTGTACCGAATCCAAATCAAACACAGGCATCGCATCGGGATGGTCGCCCAATTGCGGGTGGTCGCCGGTAAGACACAATAGATTCTCGATGCCTAAAACGGCGGCACTCAAAACATCCGACTGCAAACCCAGACGATTGCGGTCTCGGCAGGTGAGCTGCATGATGGGCTCGTAGTCTTTGTCCTTCAAAAGACGGCAGGTCGCCATTGACCCGGCCCTCAATACTGAGCTTTGCAAATCAGTGACATTGAACGCATCGATCTTGCTTCGCAGCGGCTCCAGCTCATCTATCAGTTTTTCGACTTCAATACCCTTAGGCGGCCCGACCTCGCAGGTAATTACGAATTTGCCTTCTTTGAAGCGCTCAGTAAGTTTCATGTTTCAAAAATCTCCTTATTCTCGCAAATCCCGCCCGGTTTCCTGGGACATTTGGGATTGCTTTTATTTTTCTATGTCATAAAACGATGTTTCTCGCAGGTCCTTGGAGGGAAACATCTTGCTGTGGTCTCTGGCCTTGTGGAATTTCTTTAGGTTTTCCAGCCGGCCTATCTTCTCCAGCCGTTCATAAATCAACTGCCACCCGCAGTCTTTCTCAGAGTCGACTTCGCACTTTCCATCATGGGTGCCGCCGCAGGCCCCGTTAAGCAGGCTTTTGGCACAAAAAGTGATTGGGCAGATACCTCCGGTATAATCCAGAGCGCAGTCTCCACACGCTTCGCATCGCTCATCTGACGCCCAAAGCCCCTGCAGGCCGCCAACAGATATCGTATTCGCCGACGGGTGCACAACCTTATTGACGACCTTTGAGACCACCTGAACTCCGATCCCGCAGGTCAACACAAGGATTGAATCCGCTTGTTCAATCTTGTCCATCTCCCTGTTGAGTCTCGTGGCCACCAGCACTTTATTGCAGAGAAAATCCACTGAGTCTGTACCTGTCACCTTCTTGCCTGCTTTTTCCATCGCGGCTTTCATTGTCGAAAGCCCTTTTTCCCCGCCTGTTTCGCAGACTTCCGCGCAGCCGTTACAGGCCAGCAGGAAGATATTCGATTCGGCGCCGAGAGACTCCAGTATTTCTTCCAACGGTTTATCTTTGGTAAACAGCATTTTTCATTTCCTCAAGTTCCGGGTCAACCGTCTCAAACAACTTTAAAGACCCTTAATTTGTTTCCTCTGGCGTCGAGCAAATGGACCGCGCATGCCAGGCACGGGTCAAATGCTCGTACAATTCGGACAAGTTCAAAGGGATTGTCTTTGTCCTTGACTTTTGTTCCTATTATCGCCTGTTCGACCGGACCGGGTTGGCCTTTATCATCTTTCGGTGAACCATTCCAGGCTGTAGGCGATATAACCTGATACCGGTCGATTTTCTTGTCCTTAACGGTTATCCAGTGTCCAACGGCACCCCGTGGTGCCTCACTTAAACCTGCACCTTCGCCCTGTTCGGGAATCTCGCTTTCCACAATATTAGGCTCGGACGGCTTTAACTGCATAAGCCAGCCGACCATGGCGTCACCCACGATTTTAGCTTCCACCGCCCTTGCGGCGTGCCGTCCGAGGACCGAATACAGGGCATCCACACCGGCGCCGAATTCGCCAAGGACCGAGTCAACCAGCACTTTCGTTGTTTCATCGCCCTGCACATAATTATTCACCATTCGTGCCAGGGGGCCGACCTCACAAACAGTTCCTTTATACCGCGGAGACTTCAGGAATGAATAAGCATCTTTCTTCTTGAGCTCCGGCTCTGTTTGACCTTGTGCGGGATTTTTCCCCGAACCGGAATTTGCATACCAGGAATGTTTTAAATCTTCGGTGATTTCTTCCTTGGCAAATGGCTCAAGCTTCAAATCGGGTGAAACGACACCACTCTTGAAGAGTCGGCCGGCGGGCAAATCGAAGCCGCCATAACTGAGAAGCCTTTTGCATCCCGGCCCGACTCCGAAATAGTCATCATAGACTTTGGCTACGGCTATTACATCCGGAATGTATGTATTGTCAACAAAGTCACGTATTTCGTTTAATCGCCACAGGAAATTGGTTATTTTGTCCTCGGTTAGCTGTTCGGTGACCCCACCGGGTACAATGGCGACGTTATGCGGCATCTTCCCGCCGAAAATCGACAGCATCTCCTGACATTTGCGTCTGATATCCAACGCCCTTACATAATGGTTTACCAATTCGGCGTTTACCTCACCGGTTACACGATAATCGCCCTCGTATCGCGGCACAAAAGGCGCCACGTCACCGATCGCTCCGACCGCATCGACGTAGTCCAGCGCCGCAAGGTGATAGAAGTGCAGAATGTGCGACTGTAAAAAATTTGAACCGAAAATGAGGGCACGAATCAGCTTGCCGTTATCCGGGATTTTGTCGGTTAAACCAAATGCTTCGTCAAGACACAGCGCCGATGCCGTCGCATGAGCGGTCGGGCAGACGCCGCAGATTCGCTGGGTCAAACGGTTTGCGTCGCGCGGGTCCCTGCCCTGCAGGATTATCTCGAAACCGCGAAAAAGCGTCCCGGCACTGTTGGCCTCTTTCACGACACCATCATCTACTACTGCTTCAATAGCGAGGTGACCTTCTATTCTTGTTATGGGATCAATCTTTATTTTTGTGGACATATCAAATCCTCGAGAGTAATTTTCTCGTACATCGGAGATGTGCCGTCCGGGAATTCCGGCTCGACACACCCGAGACAGGGCGAGCCTGCCTTCACGCACCAGCTTACGCCATTGTTCCACTGTCTCAAAGGGCAATCGGCGGATGTATAATGGCCCTTACAGCCTAACTTGTACAGGCATCCCGGCTCGCCCAGCTTCTGGGCGAATTTACCCTTATCAAAGTCTGCCCGCCTTGGGCAGTTCTCATGAATTAACTGCCCGTAGAACAGTTTCGGCCGGCCCAACGAATCCAACTCAAGAGCCCCCACTCCTGAAAATATTACTGCTGAAACCGTACCTACAAACCAGTCGGGGTGCATCGGACAGCCCGGTATATTGACCACCAAAGTCTCGATTCCCTTTTCACTAAACACAGTCTGTACACCCTTGCAGGCGGTAGGATTTGGCCTGGCTGCCGGGATTCCGCCGAAAGCAGCACAGGTTCCAAGGGCAATTGTCAGCATCGCATTTTTCCCAAGCTCTTGGACGCTCTGCTGAATGGTAAGATGTTTACCTGCCTGCTCACCGATACTGCCGTAGGCCCCGCCTTCAGCGGTCGGGATGGCTCCTTCTACAATTAATATATAGCCGCCTTTCCTGTTCTTTTCAGTGTCCTTCAAAACCTCGATGACCGGCTCGCCCTGGCCGGCCATTATTGTTGCATGGAACATTAAATTAAGTTGATGGCCGGGCACAAGCTCATCCAACAGAAGGTTCTGAATCCTCGGGCTTACCGCATTCAAAACAGATACCGAACAGCCTGTACAACCTGCTCCCTGCAACCAGATTACTGGGTATTTTGTAACAGCCACTTTCTTTCCTTTCTTTTTTTGTCCCTTCCGTCCGGTGTTAATTTGTGGTTTCAAGACCAGCGGCCCTTTTGGCCGATTCTACCGTATTGTACATCAGCATTGTTATTGTCATTGGACCTACTCCGCCGGGTACGGGAGTAATAAGGGATGCCTTTTCCTTTACAGCTTCGCAAT